>JALOOG010000006.1 GCA_025454525.1 Anaerolineae bacterium
GCCCAGTCCATATTTCCATCCGTGCGAATGTAGTTTTGGGTGTTATTGACCCGATTTAACGGGCGAAACCGTCCACCATCATGGCGGATCGTTGCTAAACCAATTTGATTGTTTAAGTAATTGCGCTCAAACAAGATTGAATTTCCGCTAGGTGACCATCTTGGATAAGCATCAATATAGTTGCCATTTGGATTCACAACGATGTGCCGATTAAAGGTCAATTGGGTATGAGTGGCCGTGTTGTTATCGTATTTCCAAAGACCATAGACATTGGAGTAAACAAATTCGTTACGTCCTTCACCGATATGCCAATCAAGGGAAGTGTAACCATTCGGAACAGCAGAGGCGATCTGAGCGATACTGTTGTTACTCAAATCATAACGCATTAACCGTCCATCCGTGCTGACATAAGCCAAGCGTTGGTTTTGGCGATGCCATTGAGGAAAACTTGCTCCCGGTAAGGTCAATAATAAATTGCCAAAAGTCGCATCAATCACTTTGACTTGCCAAAGAGAGGTGACACGACCATGCCAGTTGTTGTTCGGTTTCTGGCGTATAGGTTAACTGGGTTAAACTGTTGCCATTGACGTTCATCGTCCAAATGTCTCTGGGATGGTAGCCCAACCCAGTCCCCTGTTGATAAGTCTTGCCACTTACAAATGCCAAAGTGGTCGTATTCGGTTTCCAAACGGGAGAGAGCATCGTATAAAATTGGTCAGCACCCCCCGCATTAATGGTTAAAATACGTTGGTCAAAACGGGGATCGGTGTTAGGAACGTTCGGGTCAAGCACATTCAATCCCCAACTATCGGCATATACAATCCATGCTGGGGTAGTGCTTTGAGGTTCAGAAAATTCTTCAGGAGCTGTTGTAAAATCAGCAAGAGGATGACTCACGGTAAAATCACTGGGTAAGCTCATGATAACACCGTTAGTGGTTTGAGCCTTCACAGACCAAGCGTAAGTATAACCGGCCTCAATTAACGGTAAATCCGATAACGGGGGATACAACTCACAATAGACGGGTGAACAGCGGTGTTCAGCGAAAAAACTGGATTGTGCGAAGGGTATCCCATCACGGGTTAAGATTAGCGTATAGGCGGTTGCATGTGAGGCTGGCAACCATGTGAATTGAAAATCATCAGATGGGGTGAACACCGTGCCATTTTCTGGCTCAAGTAATGTTATTGTAATAAGGGGGGGGTAAGTGTAATACTATCCGGTGTTAGCGTGAGTAATGGATCGGCAGTGCTTTCCGAGGTGGGCATCGGGATCAAGTCATCTTGAGCGGTGGAGCGTAGCATTAACGCCATCATTACCATTAGCAACAATAGGACAGAAATGCGGAGTCGTCCTTTCAGCAAATAAACCTTAAACTTATTTTCTCTCGATTTTCTCTGATTTGCAACCTACGCTTGCCCTACGCTCTTAAAAATACAACTCGTTAAATGGTCTGCCAATTCCGTCAATCGTGGTATTGAGCGCAGCACAAGTCGCGCTTGCGCTTACGGGATAGAACGTAAAGCGTGGTGGCATTGACCATGTGGGTAATGAGCCAGCCTCGTAAGCGGTTTGGAACGGCCCACCGAATTGGTCGGTCATATCGGGTAGGGTTTTGATCGCCAATAGTTGGGCCGCGTCGACCACTGGTAAAGCGTTATTGTCCGGGTCAAGATGAAAAACCCAACCGATGATCGGCGTATCTTCCCGATCCCACCGTTGGATCTGGATAAAATCGCCGTCGCCTAAGACCTCTGGATTTTTAGCAAAGGCGCGCACTCGTACATAACGGATGTTGTTCCCCTTAATTGACAAGAGAATCTAGGGACGCGGAGAATAAGAGATCATCCGCATCCCTAAGCCTAAGTGCCTTAAATATTATTCCTCCTATGGTTCAAGCATCGTCCGCACATCCAATAGATATGCTGTGGCTAATAGTAAAGCATTAAGTCGCGCTAACCACTCACCATTGGGTGAAAATTTGCCCTTTGCACAGTTGATCGAATTGATTTTAGCGTTTAAGAATTTTATATAATCTATGAGCTTGGAACATCGATTAAATACACGGCCTGTTCGCCGGTACTCCCATCCCATTCTCCCAAAATCGCAATACTGGTGCCATCGGGTGAGAAATAAGCCCGACTGATCCAACCGGAGTGAATCCTTGCATCCAAAATGGTGATTTGTCCCGTCTCTAGGTCAATTTGTTGAAGCCCAACACCGTCAATAAACAAAACCGCAAGGTTATCAGCGCTAAATGCCAGACCGCGAACAAATGAGTCTGTGGGATGTAAGAGACGATTCTGAATTTGATTTCCACCCCTAACCTCGGCCAGTGCAATACTCATGATGTCACTGAAACCCCAAAAGAGAAGGGTATTTCCATCGGCTGATAAATCTGTCGGTTCATTGATGACATTAACCACTTCTCCATCGATTACAAAGCTTTGAATGTGTTCCACAGTGGCTTCTAGCACACCCCTACTGAAATTGGAGACGTAGTACAGATCATCCGCCGCAAAACCAGAAACGCGCCGTACTGTGAATGCCGAACTATCATCGCTCCAGTTAATATTATATCGTTCAGGGGTTTGTAATCCGTCTATTCGTATATCAGTCAAGAGTACAAATGCTTCTGTCAATGTGTCAACCAATGTAACGGTATAGTTATCCACTTCAAGATACGGCGTTGGATAAGCTATGTAACGTCCATCTGGGGAAAAGAATACTAAACCAGAAGTGATTGTAGGTGTGGCTTGCTCAAGTCTAGGTATTTCACCATGAATATCTAAGGCTTGTAGTTGCATTTGTGTTACTTCACGATCCGATAGTGTAATGAGGATTTTTTCCTCTGCATTTACAAAATACCAATTTGGTTGTACCTCTGGATTATAAGGACTCCACCAATCAAAGAGTAAACTTTCACTATTTGCTGACCATTGTAAATCAGAAATTGTTCCTCTCACAATAACAATTGGTTCAAATGGAATTGCGTCGGCATGATGTTGAGTTTGTGCGAAACCATTGATTAGAAGCAACAACAGCATGATCCAGGTCTGTCTCATCGTGCTATTTTTTGTAACCATTGTTAATTTACCCCTATACTCACATGCAAGTTTTTTCAAGTTTATGGACTGGGAGGTGTGGTTTGAATAAGCGGTGAGACCAGTTCAGAATGTTCACCATATCCTTTAAATCCACGATAAACATAATTGTTCGCTGTTACGGTTTCCAACACACCTGATTGTGCCGGATCAAGTGTGCGATAAATTAAGGTACAACCACTTTGTAATGTCACCTCAACACGCCCTTCACCCTCTTGAATGGTCAAATTTTCTATCCGTTCACGGAATGATAAGTCTCCATTTTCGTCAAAATTATAGGCAGGTGGATCAGGCAGAAATTGTGTTAGATCATAGAAGTAAGGTGCAACAATGTTCTGCGCTGATTGGTTAACAGGTATAAAATACCGGTAACTCCTATCAAATCGGCAAATGTAGGAGGTAAAGAGCCATTAGGGCCAGCAATATTTGAGCCGTAACTATGGATTTCAATATGAAGGTGACGTTCATTGAACTTGCCTAATGTGCCTAAGTTTGTCCCAGAGCTTACCCCTTTCCCAACCCAAAGATCGTCGGATATGGTGTGTAAATGGCCGTATAACACGTAAAAATGCCCATGACGGATAATAACAGAATACCCCGCTTGCTCTTGTGATGGATCACCGTAACGTTGACTCGATGCTCCCCAATTAGCATGTGTATTACTTATATCGGGAATATACCTTTGCTCCCTAGAATCCCAAGTAGTGATACCAATGCCGACTACAATGCCGACATCAATGGATTGTACGACGACTGTCGGCAGATCGTTCGGGTTAGTCACATCTGTGACATAGAGATCAATTCCATTATGCGTATTTCGAGGATAACTTGCTGCGTCACCAAAACCTAAGGCGTGGATTTCTCTTAGACCAGTACCGGAACAAATTTCGGTGATATCTATTGGCCATTGAGCGAACAAAGGTGTTGCAATATTGAACGCTGCCCAGCTATGGTTGGGAATGGTATAAGTAGTATCAATGGGTAAACCGTTTCCATTTTGACAACCTGATCCACCCGTTGGAGGAGCTATAGGTGCCTTGATCCAAACCCCTAAATCTTCATTCACTTGTGGTTGGCCGACCTGCTCTAACCATTCAATGTAATACCAAACTTGATCTTCGGTTCGAGTTGGATCGACCCGTTCGACAAAACGCTTGGTCGCCATGTAGTGGTAACTACTAGAGTAATTGAGACTACCAAGCGGTGGGTTAAAAGTGATCGGCGCTCGATAATAAGTTGCATTAAACCCGACAAACACACAAACAGGGGAAGGAGTCGGGGTAAAAGTGGGAGTAGGCGTATTTGTGGGAGTGAGCGTATTTGTCGGTGTTGCTGTTAGCGCTTCACAGGCTGGAACACGCGGGCCTGTGGGTGGGCATAGGATAGGAGGCGGTGTAAGTGTCATCGTTCGACTAGGGGTGGGCGTTGGAGTGAGGATCGCGCTAAAATTATTGGCCCAATCAACATGCCCATTGGCTTGAATATAAGGCGTGGTTGAATTGGCCCGCGTCAAGGGACGAAACCGTGTGCCATCGGGTAAAATCACCCCTAAAGTGGTATAACTATTAAGATATCGTCGTTCTAATAGAATACGTTGCCCAGTGGGTGACCAGTCGGGAGATTGGTCAACATAAGTACCACTCGGATTCGCAAAGAGGTGCCAGTTAAAGGTCAGTTGGGTGTGGGTGGCTGTTACCGCATCATATTTCCAAATTCCCCGAACGTTATGGTACAGAAATTCATTACGCCCACCCCCGACGTACCAATCCAAATAGGCGTAACCTTCGGCCATCGGAGCGGCAATTTGTACGGTACTGCCATCGGTGAAATCATAACGCATGATCCGGTTCGTGCTGACATAAGCTAAACGTTGGCTTTGGCGATGCCATTGAGGAAAACTTGCTCCCGGTAAGGTCAATAATAAATTGCCAAAAGTCGCATCAATCACTTTGACTTGCCAAAGAGAGGTGACACTCCATCCGGTGACCATGCCAGTTGTTGTTCGGTTTCTGAAGTAAAGGTCAATTGCTGAAGTTGCTGCCCACTGGCACGCATCGTCCAAATGTCTCGCGGATAAAAGACCAATTCCCCAATTCCATTGCGATAGGAAGTGGCACCGACAAACGCTAAAGTACGGGTGTCTGGTTTCCAAACCGGATGGGTAATCAAACCAAAATTTCCCGCGATATTGGACCCATTGCTGACTAAAATACGTCGATCAAAGAACGGATCGGTATTGGGCAGATTCGGATCTAAAATACTGAGTCCGAAAGAGTCCGCATAAAGAATCCAAGTTGGATTGGCGGTGGCCGGGTCGCTCCATTCATCGGTCGCTACCTCAAAACCCGCCACAAAATAGGTGATGGTAAAGGTTGGTTTAAGACTTGCGATATTGCCTTGAGGGGTTTGGGCGGTGATAGACCAAGCGTAGGTATGTCCCGCTTCTAGAGGTGGTAAATTAAACAGTGGAGGATAAACTTCACAAATCGTTGGTGAGCAGATCGAACCGCTAGAAAAATCGATTTGCCCATAGAACACCCCATCACGTTCTAGCTTCAGTTGATAATGATGGGCTTCAGGAATGGGCAACCAGTCAAATTGAAAATCTTCATCTTCCGAAAAAACTGCCCCATCACTTGGGGTCAGTAATGGCACCAAAATTTCAGGCGTAAGGACGGGATCGGCGGTGCTTTCCGAGGTGGGCATCGGGATCAAGTCATCTTGAGCGGTGGAGCGTAGCATTAACGCCATCATTACCATTAGCAACAATAGGACAGAAATGCGGGCATTAACGCCATCATTACCATTAGCAACAATAGGACAGAAATGCGGGAATGTGTGTTCACAGTCGTCTCTTCAGCAAATAAACCTTAAACTTATTTTCTCTGATTTGCAACCTACGATTGCCCTACGCTCTTAAAATGCACCTTATAAACGCTGATATTCCCTACCGCTTGACATGCGTCGCATCCAAAGTTACCCTTAACACATCAAGATGAAGGATCACCGTGTGGATCTTAGCTTAAGTCAACAACCCGCCGAGACCGGTACAAATGGATTACGTCCGATCAATTTACGGACGGATCTCGCCCCATTAGCTGATCTGATTGAACTCGTGTTTGCCGATAACATGGATAACAGCGGTCGTGCTGCTTTGCGTGAAATGCGGATGATGAGTCGGATCGGTGTTGGACTGAATGTCATATCGCGGATGAACGATATGGCGCTTGGGATCAACATGGGATATGTGTGGATTGAGGACGGTCAATTGATCGGTAATGTCTCGATCTACCCTGCCAATTGGCCAAGAGATTTAGGTAGCGCATGGATTATCGCTAATGTGGGGGTACACCCTAATTATCAACGGCGCGGCATTGCCCGTAAGTTGATGATCGCGAGTCTTGAGATGATACGGGCGCGTGGGGGAGACACGGCAATCTTACAGGTGGATTATCTCAATGAACCTGCTAAAAACTTGTATCTCTCGCTTGGTTTTATACACGAGGGTGTTTGGACGATGTTTCGTCGGAGTGCCGTTTCGCGGTTGCTTCCAGAAATCAACCTTGTTCCAGCTAAGATCGTGCATCGTCGTTCGGGGGAATGGCGTAGTGAATATGCCTTAGCGCAACGAGTCCGACCTGAGTCATTGGGTGGGATAGGTTGGCAACGTCCACTTCATTCAAGTTTATTTCGTCCGGGATGGTTTAAATGGTTGGATAACCTCTTGAATCTCCGCAATTTAGAGCGTTTGGTGATCCGTTCAGAGGATCGGCGGGAGATCGTCGCTTCTATGTGGATTGAAACCGCGTTCGGCACCTCAACGCGGCTAACTTTGATGGTATTGCCAGAATTTAGCGGACGATTGAAATATGACGATGCGCTGATCAACACCACGGTAAGGCGTTTTGGCACAGATAACTTGGTGATCGAACATCCACAAGATCATACGGAAACGCTGGCCCTTTTAGAACATTATCGTTTTCAACCTCAACGGACTGTGATTCATATGCGCTGGAAAGCGCATTAACCATAATATTAACATGCAGCGACTCTTGTTTTATCTTCAATATGCGACACGGAATTTGTGGCGGAATGGGCGATGGTCGGCCTTTGCGATCTTTTCGATTGCGGCAGGCGTGGCAGCAGTGGTGGCCCTACGGAGCTTAGGTTTAGCGATCGGTGATTCACTCACAGGTAATTTGCGCGGGATCATCAAAGGCGATATTACGATCTCTGCAAATCGTAGTAGCCCCTTTTTGTTACCAGAAGAAGCTGAAAATAATGGTTTGGTGTTCTCTGTAGATGAATTAGCGGTAGCGCAACAATGGGCTGATGATAACAATGCCCGCATTAGTGCCTATTCGTATGCGACCTCACTTCAGATCACCTCATTTGATGAGCAGACGGTGGGACAACCGCAATTTATCGGAGCGTATTTGATCGATCCCGATTCGTATCCATTAACGCAAGATATTTATGCCCTTGATCCACCAGGTGTGCCGTTAGGAGCGTTATTTCAAGGCGGGTATGAGGTGGTGATCAGCGAGGGACTCGCAGAAGAAAAAAGCATTCAAGTTGGCGACATGGTGCGAGTCAGTGGTACGGAAACCGAATTTATCGTGCGCGGAATTGTCCCCACCACCGCTCAAACGGGCCTCAGACAATTTTTATCACCAGAGATCTTTTCGGTGTTTTTTGGGTTTGCCTATTTTGATCAAGATGTCGCTGCATCAGTGTTACCTGTGACATCATTACCGAGTCGCCTCACAGTATTGTTATCGGATGATGTGCCGATTAACCAAGTGTTGCGTTATGAGCGAGATCTACGTGATACGTTGCCAAATGGGCGGCGTTGGAATCTGCAATATGACTCCACTGCGGAATTGTTGGAAGAAAATCAGTTTATCGCCGATGTTTTGGGACGTTTAATCGTGGCGATGGGCTTAGGTGCGATGTTGATCGGTGGTATTGGGATCATGAACACGATGTTGGTGATGGTGCGACGGCGTATCGAAGAGATCGCCGCCCTTAAAACCTTTGGGTTAAAGGGTCGTCAAGTTGCCGCGCTGTTTATAGCGGAAAGCTTTCTCTTAGGTCTGCTAGGGAGCTTATTCGGAAGCGTCATTGGCACCCTATTGAGTGCAATTACTAACAACTACGGCGCGCAATTGATCCAACAACCGCTGATATGGCGGATCTATCCTGAAGCAATTCTGTTTGGTCTCGTTTTGGGGTTAGTGGTCAGTATGGTATTTGGGGTTTTACCTGTGATCACCGCCGCACAAGTCCGACCGGCGATCATCTTACGTCCCAATGAACCGCAATTTGTGGCTGCTGGGATTTTACGCTCATTGTTGGCTTTGTTGATCGTCGTCATTTCGCTTGGGGTGATCGCCGGCCAAATCATCGGTAACACGTTGTATGGGGTGATCGGCGTTGCTCTAACGTTAGCATTTTTGGGTTTATTGGTCTTGATACTCTGGATGATAGTTTGGGTGATTGGCAAACTTCCGGCTTTTGGTTGGGTGGATCTTCGATTGGCTTTGCGTAACCTCACTACCCGCCGCTTACGTACTGCCACTACTTTACTCGCCTTGAGTGGTGGGATGTTCGCTTTGAGTAGCATCACTTTTTTTAGTGCTGGAACACGCGATATTCTCAATTTTACGCTAACACAAACCCTAGGCGGTAACGTTTTGGTGTTTCCTTTACTGCCGCCGATGTTGGCTAATCCATTGGTTGATAATCAATTGTCTCGGTTGGAAGGTGTGGAATATCGTACTCGCTACACTTTTTTAACAGGACGGTTGGTTGGGTTAGATGGAGAGCGTTTTGATACCCCTGAACGGCGCGCCCAAGAGGCCGAATTGCAACGCGAGATCCGTCAAGCGGTGCGCGCCCGTGATTTTGATCGGGTAGCGGCCCTTTCAGCACAATTACCGCTACAATCTTATTTTTCGATCACGACGATTGACACCAATAACCCTAATCCAACGAATGATCTGATTGAAGGACGCGGCTTGTCGGAGTCGGATCGGGATCAAGCAGTAGTAGTGATCCGGCGCAACGATTTATTTAACAACTTTGGGGTGACTTTAGGGTCGCATTTGGTGATCGAAGTGGAAGATCGTTTTGTAGAGGTGGAAGTGGTTGGGATTTTACCTCAACTTGATACTGCAAACCTGCAATCACAGACGCTTTCCGGTGATGTTCAGCTCCCTGCTGGAGTGATCCCGATCAATGACTCACGTTTTCATCTAACGCTTGTTCAAGTGACTCCCGAAGCGCTTAACGAGGTGTTGTTAGGGCTGTCGGCGATTCCCTTGGTTTATGTGTTGGATATTTCCTTTTTTGACAATGTGTTAACACGCTTGATTCAGCAGTTTAGCGCGCTCCCGATCTTAATCGGGTTATTGTCGTTAGGAGCGGCGGCGGTGATCATGGCGAATACCGTAGCCCTCACCACCTTAGAGCGACGGCGACAAATTGGTATTCTTAAGGCGATCGGCCTCAAAGGCCGGCGTGTTTTGCGTGTAATGTTGTTGGAAAATATCCTTGTGAGTTTGTTAGGGGCGGTCTTGGGATTAGGGCTAAGTGCGTTAGGAGTCTATTTGATGACGTTGTTCGGGCTTGAAGAAGCAATTTTGATCCCGAATGATGCCTTGCCAACCGCGATCCTGTTATTGTTAGCAGCCGTTGGCATCGGTGTGATCGCTACTTTACTGAGTGCGTCGGTTGCGATTCGCGAACGAGTGTTAAACGTTTTGCGTTATGAATGAGCTTAGGGTGAAACGCCGCCGAATTTGATCGATCCACCATTGACACTTGTGCGCTTCACCGATAGAATACAACTATACTTCGGGCCTGTAGCTCAGTTGGAAGAGCGCTACAATCGCACTGTAGAGGTCATGAGTTCGAGTCTCTTCAGGTCCAAAATAACGGGAATGTGTTTTACCACATTCCCGTTTTGATTCTGCCTTTACATCATAAAATGCTTGATTAGTAAATTTTCACACGTAAGGTGTTGATAGAATAAACACACCTTACGTGCTGCACGAACCTTAAATTTACCCTCTACTGTAACTCTTCAATCACTAGATATGTTGCTTGAACTGTCCCATCGGCACGGATAAAATCTAACCCACGCCCAATAAACAATCGTGCTTTTGTTTGGTCTGTACGAACAATTTCAATCCAGCGATCGTGTTCGCTACGATCCGTTTTACATTCTTCATGGAAGGTAATGTTTGAGATGCGTGCTTTTACCTTTAAGTCATTGAAAGCCTTTTGTTGACTGGAACGGTCATATCCCTCCAGTTTCGCGTCACGGGTGATCACCTTAACTTTCTCTAAAGCCCCTCCTGCATAAGCTAATTCAATGTATGCACCCAAGCGATTAAAAATGCGTTCTTTATCCAATAGATAGGGATCGTTGACCGTCATTTGTTTAACTGGATACTCAAAAAATTCGACGATGGCTGGGATACCACTTTCCCAAGTAGGACGACTCGAAGCGGTAATACGATAAACACGGGTTGTTGAAGGCGGTTCAAGTTCACTTACCAAAATAGGTTTAGCACGTTGGAAGACCTGATTGTATCCCTCAACTGCCGCTTGGATACCGTTTGCTTGGGTGGTGGTAGATAAGCGTGGATTGGATAAAGTCTCGTCTAGTCGTGGTGATGTTTCATCAAATTTGATCGCACGTCGATTTCGCTCACTTTCAGGATCAATGATGAGATGCCATTCTGGAAGTGTACTGCTCTTTTTTAGTTTTAACCCTTGGCCTTTGGTCATCATTAAAGCGAGGTAATCAGCCTCAATCAAGCGATGTTGATGAGGGATATTATGCGGGTTAGGTGGATTCGTAAGAATCAGCTCGATCGCAACGCCATTCTGAAGCTGTTGATGGATCAGATCAAGCCACGAACGGTTTTGCCCAACTGGGATCACATCTTCAATCTGGTTTAAGGCCAAGCGAATAGATTGTTTTGCATTTGCGATCATTTCCCACAGCACTGCGATACGATTATTCGCGAATAACTGCATCACACCTAGCGGATGGGTTTGATGGGTCAAGTAAGCCTGTAGATCTTCTAGAAACGAAATAACCTTGCCTCGTTTCAGGTATGGGTAAGATAGTTGATTGTTGTAATCACGTAGACAACGGGTGCAGCTGGTATCTTCTGTACAGTGTGGGCAACGCACTAGCATTAAGGCCGCCTCAACGACTTGAGGAAAATTTTGATCGATGTCGCGGACATAACCTGCACCACCCGGTACTTTATCAAAAAGTACGATGGCACGTTCCCATTCGGGTCCGCTTATAATCGGAAACAGTGCCGCGTCAATATCACTTCGTTCGATTTGTAAAGCGCGATTCGCCCCTAAAACGAGTGCGGTTTGTAAAGTGATCCAAAAGTCCAAATTCAATTTATTGGGAATGGGTTTGTGAGGTAGGGAACTGAATCGGATCAACAAGGTGTCGGTGGGTACGCTGTGACCGAGATGAACACTTATCAGCCCACCCCCGCAAAAAGAATCCGAACAGGAATCTTTGTTACTGTTTTTCTTATTAGAAACGGCACGTCCACATTTACGACAAAGCTTATAGCCAATGCCTCTTTTACCGCTATTCAAATAAAATAACTTGCCGTCAGTTTGAATACTACGTTGAACGAATTCGGTTGAAGGTTCACTGTTGTTGGTAGAGGGAATCATTACAGCCGTTGCCGTTTGTGTAGCTTCATAATGGACATATTGACCCGCCATTTTTCCACTGTTTTTGGGATCAGTGGTAAACCCATCTGGCACAAGATATTGGGTGTTTGAATTTTTTCCAGAATAGCCTTTATGACATATGGGGCAAGTTTCATTCATTATGGGTGCGCCGGCTGTTTGAGCGACAAGGATATGTCCACAGTTTTCACAAATGCGGTACATGAAAATTTGTGACGCTTCACGTTTGAACAGAACACCATTGCTTTTCCACAAACGTTTGTCTGCCACTACTTCAGCACCGGGCGCAAATTCCGTAATAGCACGGCTCAAATCTCGTTGTAAACGGAGTTTATGTGACCCTCGTTGGTTATAAGGTAGCTCCAACTCCACGGTGTAAAGTGGGAAAGAATAGCTTGGTAAGATCCCTTGCCCGCTTAAGGTATCGATGAGCGCATCCTCGTTCAAACGTGTGAGACGCTTTCCGGCCTCATCACGTTGTTTGTGCCATTCCTTGGATTGTTTTTCATTTGCTATTGTATATTGTTCAATCGCTTTACTGATCTGATTACGGTAAATTTCACTTGAGTGCCGATAGTTTTCTTCTGCTCTTTGTAAATCAAGCAAGAAGACTCTTAACGGATCATCTGTTAAAGGAGTCCCTTCAAGAAACGAGGCAAACTCGGTCAATTTGCGTTGAAGTTGATCACTTCTTTGATGTGTCCAAGATGAAAGTTGATCGTAGTGACGCGGATTAGGGGCCTGAAGGTCGAAGAATGCCCCTACCTTATCAAGTTGATTCGCCCCATTTTGATGTAAATACTTCAAAAAAGCACCCAAGAGCAGCGCATTGAGATGTCGTCGCTGAATTTCGAGATTTTGAAGTGTCAAGCGTGGAATACGGACTTGTCCTCGAATCATCTCCGGTGGTGCGTCAAAATAATGCTGGTCATGGGGACGATCAGTTGCCCAAGTGACAATAAACGCCGTCCCACTCACACGTCGGCCAGCACGGCCAGCGCGTTGGCGATAATTGGAGACATTCGGTGGCACATTGTTCATCACCACCGCTTGTAAATCACCTAAGTCGATCCCCATTTCAAATGTGGTTGAGCAGCTTAAGATATTGATGTCCCCTTGCTTAAATCTATTTTGATATTCTTGGGCTTTTTCTGGGGCAAGTTGCGCGGTATGTTCTTCCACACGCAAAGGTTTGAGTCCTTGTTGGAAAATGTAGTAATAGTAATTCTTGTCAAAATTATCTTGAAGATTGATCTCCTTATACTCTCCTCCACAATGTAGCGCAGGGCAACGCAACGCCGTGTTTCCGTGACGCAAACGCTGACATTTATTACATTGATACCACTGAGTGGTTGGGCTATCGAAAAACAGATGATCAAGGCATAAACGATACCCCTCGCTTGGACTACCGCACATCACTCCTAGTTCAGGATTGATTAACCACTCCCAAATTTGGTAAAGTGCCTGGCTAACATTCTGATAATTAATATTTTGTCCGTTCGCTTCTAAGGCGATTGCCATGATGCGACAACGATTATGACGTGGAGTCGCACCTACCCAAGGTGCTTCACCCCCTCTGGGGTTTGCACGAACAATAGCAGAATTTCCTTGATGGCGGCCAAAAGCTGGATGATCTTCTGCAATGCCATCAGGCAAAGTGATCACTTTCTCGTTACGAAGCGTATCTAACAAATAATCAATTACGGTATGTGTTTGTTCGTCCGTTAATCCGAGTTGATCAGCTAGGGATGAAACATCCGGTTCAGTTTCAAAATAACGGACACGTAGCAATCCCAGTGACTCAAGGGACTGTCTTCCGCGTCGCTTTGTAGTGATTTCTGCCAAGATTTGAACTTTGGTAAAACGCTGTAAACGTTGACGTTGTGAACTTGTAAGTTTATTCCAAGGTTTGTTACGTTGGTAAAATTGGTCTTCAAAGATTTCATCAATTTCATCGTCTAACAAAGTCTGAAAGATATTTAACCTTTCCCAACCGATCTCTGTGGCTTTCTCAGCGAGATCGATGAGATCAATAGAAGGATGATTCAGTTCAGCTACAGTGAGTGGTAAGAGATAGCGTAACAAATCTTGGTTAAATACGTCTTGTAAAAACGCGGCGTAGCGCGCTGCACCTTGTCGACTATCGTAAAATGAGAGCAGTTTACGTCCTGCACCGGGTTTACTCTTGATCTCTTTATCGGAAGACTCTGGAAGCTGGCGATAGAGTTCCATAGTCAACACCGACAGAGGAGTCATACCGCCCATGGTGATAGGAGTCGCAATTTCTTGCTCATCAAATCGTGATTCCGATCCGCAACGAGCGCAACGCTTTAGACTATCTACCCAATTCGTTCGTGTGGATGATTCATTCTTTTTATCGGCATGGGTGATTGTGATGGGATAAAGTTGGATATGCCGCGGGGTGAGTCCTTTGGTTTTGCAGTCACAACGCGACTCGCGACGACATTCTGCATTGATGCAAATGGTAATTGGCTGAGTATCAATGCGGGGGATATCCTGTGATGAGGTGTTTTCTACTTCGTCTGTGTCATCTAATGCTTCATTTAATTCAGATTTTGACCACACAAAATAACGTGGGTCAAGTTTTTCATCGGGTTTAGTTTTAGGTAATTCTGTACAGTATTGTCCGTTTTTGTAGATGGTTTTAATGTATACCTGCCCACAGGTTCGACAAACAGACAATGGAAAAACCGCGCAATCACAAAAATCACACTTTACCCGCGGACTACCAAACAAATACGACCATTTTTCGTCACTATTTTCAGGTCGCCCCTTACAAGTGGGATTTAAACATACCCACATGCCTTGCGGTGAACGTGCGAAGACATGATAACGTGCTGGTAGTAAGGCAGCGGCATCCGGGTGTGGGCGTGCCATAGTTGCTAATTCCACCAAGTGGTATAAGCCCCTAATGGAGTCACTTTTTGTCACTGGATTAGTTTGACTTTCGGGGAAGAGGTGTGCAGCTGCTTCGGTAAGTTCAAGAGGAGTATCTGGTGTTTCTGCCATCAGTTTTCGTAAAGATTGGATGTGAAAATTGTCTTTAAGGATGCTGTAAAGGAGTTGTGGTACGCCTTCAGTTGCAACATCTGTTGAGTCATCGAATAGCTTAAATTCCGAAAGAAACTCCCATACCTCTTCCACTGTGGCGCTGTTTACCCGCAATTTTTCAAGTAAGTCATCCCAAAGGTGATGAAGATAAGCTTCTAATGGCGGTGATTGATCGTAGTTTGAGGTAGACGTAAGATCCTCATACTCTGATTCTCCGAAAATGATGTTTTCAGAGGTAAATTCTTCCCCAAATAGCGTTTTGGCAAATTCAACGGCCTCAAGGGGTTCATTCGTAAGTGTAGCACTGGTGCCGATACAGACCATTTCACAGGGTTTTTTACCAAGATGATGTTTTAAGCGGCGGATAAGATAAGCGACTTCGATGCCTTTTGCGCCGCTATAAGAGTGGGCCTCATCTAAAACGATGTATTTCCAATCATTTGGGTAACGAAAAAGCGAGTCATCGCTCGGCCGCAAAAGCAGATATTCCAACATAGCGTAGTTGGTGATCAAGATATTGGGGATTTTTTCACCGTTGCGGATCTGTTCACGACTGATGACTTGTTGAGCTGGCACATCTGATTGACCGGTTTGTTTTTTCCAGTCTTCGGTGGTATTGGATAATTCACTGGTATAACGGCCGTAGGTGATATTAGTCCCATCTAGCAATTTTCCCAGACGGTCAAGCTGATCGTTTACTAGTGCATTTAATGGGTAAATTAGAATAGCACGAACGCCTCCGGCCGGATGTTGCAATAAATCATTTAAGATTGGGATCAAGAATGATTCTGTTTTACCGCTCCCAGTACCGGATGATACGATCACGCTACTACCCTTGACTATTTGTTCAATAGCGCGTTGTTGATGTTGATAAAGGGGAGCATCTAACGGAATGGGCGGGTTTCGGAGCTTAAACAGTTTTTCCGAAAGCCATCCTTCATCAATCAACTGTTCTGAAGATTTTCCGCGTTTATAAGGTTGGGCAAATTCTAAAAAAGGTCCAGTAATGAGTGCTTGTTCGCGTTCAAAAGCGTCACGTATTGCACCGTATAAAACTTCGTTTTTCCCATCACGATTAACATCAAAAGTGGTCAGTAGGTAGTGAATAAGAGCTTCTTTCAAGCGTCTAGTAACATCAATTGGATTCATGCGTGGTCCTTATCTGAAAAATAAAGAAAAATAAACTCTGTCCAGATGAGCGCCCAATTGAGTAATTCTGGACAACAGGTGTTTGCACTTTGAAGATGATTTAGAAATTGCTGATGTTGTGTGCTGCTTAACAAATCAGCGAAACCGTGTGCGTAAGCACGTGCGATCACCGCTAATGACATCACCATGGGATCTAGCATCTCCCAGTCGTTTGCTTTACGATTTTCCAATTCGCCCCCGATCCACCGACTCGCATAGATCAGCACGGCCACTTGCTGATTAGACAAATGCTTAAGCAAGGACTCAATAAATGATTGGCTTTTATACAGGGATGCGAATAGGTTAGCGTGATTACCAATTTTTAATACCCAAGCGGCGGTAGCCTGTTCATACATCTCTTTTGTAAGCAATGTGTTTGTGCGACCTGCAAGGTCGTGAGCTTTTCCACGTTCATAAATTCTAAGCTTACGTTGCAAACCTCGTTCAATAAAGGGTGTAAAGCTCCATGTAAATCCCCTTAACTCTTCCAGTTTCCAAGGCAAGGCTTCAATCTGTGCATGGAGTGGATGGGTTGCTAAATCCACGATTTCTAATTTAAATTGACCGTGAAAATGCTTAGATCGATCGTATTTGTCCCAGATCAATTCCCCACAATGCAAACACTGATGCAGGGAATTTGGTTTAATTTGGAGATATACCCGATCATCTCGAATTTCGAGAGGGATTTCTTTGATTTTTTCACCTCCAGAAAAGCTGTGTTTAATCGTAATTGTCATTTCTGGGCTTTTTTCGTTTATAGGATAATTGAGAGAACCAGATAGACGCAATTGCCGTTGACGCGGCGGCATAATTTTCAAGACTTGTGGATGATCGATGAGTTTAAGCTCACGGTATATGCTTAGGAGACTCGGTAATAGTTGTGGAGCCAAGGACTCAAAATACTTGCGAGGCAGTAAGGCTATTAAATATGAGGGCGTTGGCTTAGGTTCGCGGCGAGTATACTGAAGCATAACTTTAAACGCACTAATAGCCTCTTTAATGACTTGGGGTTGTTTCTCAAATTCGCTGAATTGTGGTCGGATAAAAGTAAACAGATTAATAGCTTCCAATGAGTCTTTAAACCATAACTTTACCGCGACCTGTTGACCTTGATAAGCACGCAGCATATCGGTGAGTTGAAGTGTTTTAATTAAGAGGTCTTGTGCGCCACGCGCATTGAGTAGCTCCTCTCGTGGTTGGCCATCACCGACTGAGAGGTAAAAAGCAGACTTTGGTTTACCCCGAATCGAGATCACTGCTTGATCAAGCGCATCTTCAAATAAATAGTTTCCGTTAAGTGGTGTCACCCAAGCAAAAGACCATTTGATATCAAATGTGACAGGGAGAAGCACATTACCGAATTTCAGTCGAAATGCGGCATCTTGCCTTGGATCAACCCAAGTAATCATGACTGAATTGGCTTCAATATCTACTTGTGCGTCGCTTGCTAGATCAATTTGATCCTTATTCACCCCTTCAATGCGTATTGTTGGTTTTTGATGTAAGGTGTAAAAAGTTTCGGTTGGGCTTGGAATTATATGAACACTAGGGGGAAGTAACCCTAATAGGCGTGTGTCACCGTGTGTGCGCGAAAGTCCACTAAACACCTCTACTTGTAAAAGACAGGCGGGCGGAATGTGGTCGTTTAAGCGGATGCGTAAGATATGTTGCTCATTCAGGATTTCGCGAGTGACCTGATTTTTGTTTTCTAACAACTTATCAAGTCGATGCACCGAAACTTGATCATTTGCGATCAGTCTAACTGATAATCGCCCCAAGGGGATGGTCGCCGGTGGAGATAATACAAGCCAAATATCCCCTTGTTCATAAATAGGGAGCGCGCCACTGGTCAATCCTCTTACTGGGTACTGTCCTTCCAATATTGGATTAAGACGGTTGCGACGTTTATCAATGCGTTTGTCACCTAACAAAATTGGAAGTTTGAGTGTGTAACGGGCTGCGACGGTATGGCCTTGTTCTTTTAACATTTTGGGAACTGGCAATGGATAATGTTGAGTCACCATACCCCCTTCAGCAGCGCTAATCGTTAAACCTTTGGGTAAGCTGATTGCATAATCACCATCCGTCAATCGATCTCCGCTACTCAAAAGCGCAAAATCATCTTCTGGTTGCACTTTAAAAAATGCTGGATGTTGATCTGGTGATGCTCCAGTAAATATCGGAGGGGTCAAGGCATGATCATGTTTATCAACAGCGACTATCACACCTTCCCCTTCAATGTCGATGATCGTCGCTGTATCAATTACATAACCGGTGTTGGTACGATAGGCGTTTACCTCACAATAATCTCTTCCGTAATTGGGTACTAGTTGTCCCACCTGAATTGATTTTTGCTTTTCAGCTTTTAACCAGACTAAGCGATCAGGGGGTGTTTCCCCTTCCATGGCCAAGTTTTTGATGTTTAATTCCAAAATATCATTTTGTTCAATTAACCATCCCCATCGAATACGCAGAGACGCGGAACGATGTTGCTGAAGTTGATCCGTTTCGGGGAGCGTCGGGTGAATTTTGTGCCAGATTTCTGCTTCAATCGGTGCGAGTACCGATGCAATGTCATCAATATGTAGTCCTTCAACATACCAAAGTACCGCCGTGGCCATCGTTTTGATTAAGCGTGCTGCGGTGACACAGGTATCTTTGCTTTGTAGAAAGCGTATTAAGCGTTTCCTGATCGGTGCTGTAAAGTGAGACGTTTCATTTTGTGTTGCGATTTGATCTGCAAACAATTTATCCAAGCTTTGCCAAGCTTGTTGATTAGGGTAATGTTTGAGGAAAAATTCGACAAAATCTTCTTGTAAGTAAGCGGGTAAAATAGCCTGGAGATAAATACCACCTACTACTTCTTGGTTCATTTGCTCCCGTGCAGGAAATTCAAAACCATACTTTGCTTGTAATTCCGCACGCGATTTTCTAAAAGCGTCTCGATACTCATTTTCGAGCATCTGAGTTTTGTCTTTCTTTAAAATATTTTGGAAATATTTTTTCCAAAAATTGATGTTTTCATCTTCTTCAAAATCTGCATAACGCGCACAAAACACCATTGAGGTGATCAAGACATTTGCCGGGATATCTCTTACTTTGGTGCATGAACGTAAGGAACCGGCCAGTATTTTTAGATCATGTTCGGTAAGTGGTAATTCACCGATCCAATCAATGTTTTGAAAGACTTGTGTTAATTTTTCGTTGAGTGTATCTAGCGAGTCAGTATGATTAAACATGGTAAATTTTCACTGATTTGAACCTTCAAGTGCAAAAACTTTTTGTTACTATCCTAAACACATGGTATGCTACATAGCAATTATCAGTTTGCTGTCAACAGCGTATCACATAGTATATTTGAAAAATCATGAAGATTCCAAAAAGTGATCATCTTTTATTCTTCATCATCCATAAATTAAGTATGGGGAGAATTACCGATGAAGAAACCACATTTATCTATCATTATTTAAAAAGTAGACACAATATCAACGGTTGGACACAACTGGGTGATCTCTATGGACTTGATGAGCTTAAGTTACAAAATACGGAAAAAATTATTCTTCGGCGTTTATCATTAAATGGATTGATGGAGATCAAATCGTGGTTAAACGGGTGGTGGGCAGGGGAAGATTACATTACTAAATTGTCTTCAAGTGAGCGCACTTGTTTAAAAAAATTGGTTGACAAAGGAATTTGGCTACATACTCAAGCCTCTAGTCATCATGAGACTCGACCTGCGCCCCCAACTTGGTTGGTTAAGAGTGAACAAGCGCCATCGGTGATCTCTAAGCCTAGTGCAAACCTTATACCCACATCTATCATCCCACCGCTTAGCGAACAACACACGAACCCTTTGCCCAAAGTAGATCGACAATTACCGCGTAAAGCGGATCACTTGAATTCGAAACAGGAAGATCATACGCTAACTCAATCTGAACCGATTCTCGCTAAATGCCCATCGGTGATTATTCGGGAGATGAAGCAGCCAGAACAATTTTTAGAAGCATTGCTTAAGCTTCATTTCTGGCTTCATGAGGCCCCTCGCATCGTGGCACATTTGGAGCAGTTTGTTGCCCAGCAATGGCATCTGATGAATCCGGTTGATTTTCAGAAGGCGCTAGATTTATTATATGGTGTTGGTTTGCTCAAACCCCTTAAGGCGACTCAACATTATCTACCTGTGGTATCTATGCTTACTGCCGATTTGAATGTCGCTCAATTTCGCCGAACTTGTGCGGAAAAGTTTACTCACCGCATTCAGGGGAATCATGTGCTTCTTGGCGCGATGGATTATTTTGATCAAGTTTCCCTAGATCGGCTTCATGGTATCTTAGCGCAGCATCAAGCAATGCCCGATCTCTTAGTGCGGCTTACCCTGTGGGAATCATTTGGAATCATCCAACAGCAGCGTAAAACTAGCTGGAAAATCACCCAAGCGGGACGCACTCTTGCCGCCACTTTGCCGCGCTTTGCTCCTCCTGAGATAACACAACCTGAGTTGATCGAACTTCCGTCTGAAGAAGATTGGTTGGATGTACTATGAGTGCGATTCCTGATGCGATTTCTGAGCGGATGCGATTGGTTTTAGAAAAGTTAGTTGAACAATTAGATAACCATGTAATAGTCTGTGATTTGGTAAAACTTCATGCTTGGTACGACGAAAATTACGTGGGTTTAGCAGATGATAAAGTTGCAACATGGCGTGGTTTTAGCGCAAATCTACGCTCTTTAGGAAATTATCGAACAATCTATATAAATTACGTCATAAACCACCATTCAATAGATGTAAATAATCGTTTATTTGGTGAAGATTTTGCAAAATCTGTAGAACACCTTGATGATTACGTGTGCCTCTACGTTACAGCTTGCCCCATTAAAAGTATTTCAAAAATTCACGATTCTGGATTTACATACAAAAAATTTACCCGTAATATTCACCCTTGTAGGGTAGTTTCTACCGATGATTTTTTGTCAAAATCTATTTCTAATTTTGTTGACGATGGATTAAAGCTAATTTTGCTACAACGCGATTATTGTTTCTAAACTTTTATTAAGATTGGGGAAAACATGAATTTTATCGCATCGCTTACAAGAGACTCTGGTGAACTAAATACTATGTTTCGATTGTGGCAGGAACATGGTGATGAAAGAGATCCTTTTGCAAACGTTATGATCACACCATTGTTTATGCCCCCAAACGGTAAAAAAGTGATTCAAAATTGGCGTGAAAAAGGGATAATTAAAAATTTGTACTTTGATAGTGCAGGATTTTATGTGCAGATGGGGAAAATTGAATATACACGATTATTCTCTGAGTTGTTAATGGTATATCGAAATGAACAATGGGCTGATTGGTATATTTTACCTGATCATGTTCCAACTTCAGGTGACGCAGAGGAAACCATTTGGAAAAAAGTTCGAGACACAGCAGAATACAGTCAAATGTTTTATGAAGAACTTCCTAGCGAATTACAAATGAAATCAATTCCAGTAGTTCATGGTTTTACAGCTGCTCAAGCTAATTACTCTTTGCAAGCAGCTATAAAATTAAAGACAGGGTATATAGGATTTGGAAGTTTTAGTACAAGTGGAAAAAGTTCTTCAATCAATAAACTCACCCCCGCCGCTTACACACTCCTATCACAGATTACAAATAAAATAGCTCAAGCATCAATTAAATTACATGCTTTTGGAGTAAGCACACCTCCGGTAGTTCATTTACTTCGGCAATTAAAAGTTTTTAGTTTTGATTCGATAGGTTGGATGAAAACTGCTGGATTTGGCAAGGTGTATATGCCATATGTTAGAGCTTATAACATAACATACAAAGATAAATCAGCACAAACCATTACGAGATATGAATTTGAGGAAATGCAAGCAATTACAGGACATACCTGTTTTTTTTGCAGTTCTTTTCAACAATTACATGAGAAACGTTACTACCGTATCATGCACAATTTAAGCGTAATGATGGATATGATGCACAAAGTCTATACACCTGACCATATACACCTGATTTTAGATCGATATTCTGCTAAATACAATTTTATTAACGGAGAAATTAAGTGACCACTCAGGAGTTAAGTTTCCATGTTCGCCATGAAGTTTTTCCTGATCGTATATTGGAAATTATACGTAGTATTTCAGACAATGAACCTATTGATACCGTTGTTCAGTGGGATCGTCAGCTAAAACGAATGCGTGATTTCGGATTATTAACCGATGATAGGACATTAACATCCATCGGAGAAATTTTACTTAGGGTTACTCTGAAAAAAAAGATAATCTGGGGAGAATTGATGCATTTCCTTCATTATACCACATGGAACGAAGCATCTCCCTATCTAAATGGCTTTAGCTGGTTTTACCGTACCTTTTGTGACTACCTTTTCGAGCAAGAAGGTTTCAAATTTGGTAACACTGAGATCTCTAACCGAGTTTGTGTTCAATTTAACGATCAAATTGAGGCAACTGAGATTTTCCAACCTTATCTAAACGGAAATCCATCACTTAGTGCAAATTCGATCACAGGGATTCAACATTGGTTAGATGCACTAAATCCTCCCGTGATTGTGAAGAACATATTCAATCGTCGTAATTTTTGTTCACCGGAATTGCTGTTGTTGGGGATCGGTTGGATTTTTCGTGATGAGCCAGATCCGATTGGAGTACCATTGTTACTCTCGCGTCCACAGCGCGAAATCCTGTGTCGGTTATGTCTACTTGATCCGAAATTTTTTGATCGAACCTTAGATTGGCTGATCCCGCGCTATCCGAAAGTGATCCTTTCGGAGGAAAAAGCTGGTTTCTATGGTCGCAGTATTCGTCTGCGTAAATTACCTAGTTTGGAGGATCTGTACTCATGAGTTTAGAAGGTCTGAATAATCTGCTCGAAAAAAATGAGGTGGTATCTACCGCCTCTGCCTTGGATCTACGTGAACGTCCAGAAGCGATCGAAGCAGGCTACTTACGGCATGTGCGGACATTCATCCCGATGAGTCGCTATGCGGAAGGGGGAACGTTTAGTATTGAAGACTTTCAAAAGCGTTTGATCAAACGCACGCGTGAAGGGAAAGCACCCCGTGGTTACATCGCAGCGGGTTATGGTTATGGGAAAACGTCAACAGCGCTGTATATCTGGCAACAAGCAGAAGCGGCAAATCTGTTGACCGTCCCCCCATTCCAATTGGAAAAACTCTCCTATTTGATCGAAGCTTTGTATGGTTGGGCGCGCTATTGCTTAAGTAAAAAGCGCCCGGCATTAATTGAAGACTTGGATGCGGCGTATGAGAAGGTGGTCAACCGCTCTTTAGACGGTATGGCTAAAAGATATAATGTTTCACTAGAAGATGCCCAAAAGATGTTGGATAATGGGGTACTCAATCTAGAAGCGCAACCGAATGAGTATGTTGGCTTTTTTAGCGCCGTGACGGAGATCGCGTTACGGGCAGGTTATAGTGGCGTA
The DNA here is from genome assembly GCA_025454525.1 of Anaerolineae bacterium. Lineage (GTDB taxonomy): Bacteria > Chloroflexota > Anaerolineae > Aggregatilineales > Phototrophicaceae > JALOOG01. The sequence goes on from JALOOG010000006.1 coordinate 23,569, forward strand.
ATTCTGATTGCAGACGAGATCCAACAATTTATCCGTCCCCGCAATGAAGGACGTGTTGATACCATTTCCCCACTTTTTAATGTGATCCAATTGTTGGGAACCCATGAACCGGATGCCTCGTTAAATTTTGGATTTTTATTGAGCATCACCCTAGAGGAAATCGCGATGATCCGCGATTCCCATAAACGCGGTGATCTCTTAGCACGGCTCAAAGAACTAAGCATTGATCTAACCGATCTCTACGATATGAGCTTTGCGCGTAATCTGTGGGAACGGCTGGCCAAAGAATTTGATTTTGCTACAGAGGCCGAGGAGGTGATCGATGATTGGACATTAATTGCATTGGGTAACATCAGCGCTAATAAAATGATTTCGGATGGACCCCGTACAGTCGTGAATGTCTTGAAGCGAGCAGTCGCGGTTTACTTAGAACGACTGCAAAATGGTGATGCAAGACCCTATACCCCGATCAACATGATCGATGATTTTCTGGATGAACGGATCTACTTTAAAGGCAATGATAAACTTCCCAGCATTACTCGCCAAAGGCTTTTACACCCGTTTGTCTCGCGTGATCTTCCTCGTTATGGCCCGGCCATTAAATTGATCGCGGCTTTTAGCGTGGAAGGCGCACCGTGGAACGCACAAGTGTATTATCAACAGGTGGATGCACTTCAAGAACTTATGAACAAAGGGATCGGTGAAATTGTCCGTGTTGGCACCAATTTTGCAGATCGTTCGATTGCCCTAGTGGGTTTGGATGTTGAAGCTGATCCGAATTGGATGAAAGAGACCATTCGCAATTTCCGATTGGGATGGAATCCTCATTCCCGTGAAACGATGGATCGAACTTTTGAGGCCTTCAAGACCGTTTTAACGGAACGGGTCTTTCCCAAAGCGAAGATTATAGAAATTCGTCCGGCGAACATGGTAGCAAATTACGCCATTATCTTGGAAGTAGATATTGTGGCTGATCAAGGCAGGCGTTATCCTAAGCGAAGACTGCACATCCGGTTTTATTGGGAGGATGAACCACTGAAAGACGCAGGGATTTTAGGGGATGTGTGCTTGGAGTATCGTTTAAGCACTTATCGGACAATTCCCGCTGGTGAGCGTCGTCAATATGCTGAACCCGCACACCGATCTGATGAAGCACACACCATAACCATTCCGCTTAATTTGGACTATGCACCCCCTGATGCGGTGGAACGTGCGCTCTATAGTGAGCTTAAAGATGTCTGGTCTCCTTATGATTTGTCACCGATTATCTTGTTGAATCTGTATCAATTGATGGTTGAGCTTAAAGCGTCTGGGGATATGCCGTCAAAAGATGTCAGTATGATCGAATCTGCTTATCTACCAGAATTTGTAGATTATGCCACTGTGGATCTATTTAATGAACAGGTTGGGGCCAATGTTGAAAGTGCTGGTGCCGAGATTAATACCCTTGCTTTGACCTATTTGTTTAAAGAGCGTTACCCTGACTATGTGACCTTGATGGGGACACAAAATTGGGCCTCTAGCCTTGCCAAATACCTTAATGCCCTCCGCCAATTAGATTCCCCGCTCCATCGTCGTGGCGATGAAGTCGTGAGTGGTAGTAAAGACGAGATTGCTGACAAATTTACACTCTCTAATACCGGTTTTGACTCGTTTGCCACTACTTTCAATTCATTGATAAAAATTGAACGAGATTTTAGTAATCGACAACCGGGGCATGTGCGTTTTACCTTACATCCTTTGGAACGTTTGGTGGTTGAATGGCTTCGTGATTCGGATCATACCGTTCAATCAGGAAAGCATACGGTCAAACGCATAAGTCGTTCTCAAGTGTTGCGTTGGGCCATAGAGGGTGGATATCAAACTGAAGAGATCGAAAAGACGTTAGAGATTCTTGAAGCGCGAGAACTGATCACCTGTAACACTGATTGGATTACCGAAACAGTAAGTGAGTTTTTAGATCTAGAGGCTTTAAAAACCGATCTTCACGCTCATCGGGAAGACGTAAGAGCGTTGGTTGCAGCTTTTCCGGATGAAATCATTCGTAACTATTACCAGAAGGTCAGTCAAATCACTCAAGCACTTGACGCACAACTACAAGCGAAAACTCCAGACTTAAGTCAACTTAACAAGATCGCCAACTCACTTAAGAATAATCGTAAAGATGTCAACGCTTTTGCTAAAGATAAACGCCAAGAGCTAGGCAGTCGTTTAGGAAGAGTTAGTATCACCGCGCTTCGCGAAAATGAGTTGATTTTGTTGCACGAACCGATGGTTGATGAGGTTGATTATGTAGATCAAGTCAACGCGCTCCGTGTATGGTTGTCTGGTGAGATCGATAAAACCAAGCGCAAAGTTGATGATCATGAATCCGAAATTAAACGTGTGCGTGAACTTTTACGTCCCGACATCGCTATTAACGAATTACCACAAATTTCTGCCAAGCTCAAAGAACTGGAAATTGTCCAAAGCACCTTGCAAGGGAGTGTCCTTGAAGCGCGAGATAAGTTTAAACATTATGAAAACTGGCGCGCCTTGGTCAAAGAAGGCGCAAAGGTTATCCAAGAACTTGATGAGTTACGTTTAGAAGGGGTGAAGATCATCCGTGAACAGATGAAGCATTTAAGCACTGATTTACGAGCTGAAATTAGTTCACGCAAACTAGGTGCTTTAACGGATCATCAGAGGTTTACTATTCAATTGGAGGATATTCGACGCTCTTTAGAGGATTTACAACGCAATGCGCGTGCAGGCTTCGAGTCGGAACGTGATCAATTTGTTCGACAGTTACGTGAAATGGAAGCAAAAATTGATCCAAAGTTATCCACTTTAGCCTTTAATCCCAGCGATCCTAAAAACGTTTATACCCTGCTTTATGATATAGCGGCGAATCAATTTAGGGCCGTGTTTCAGGAATTACGAAATTACATCGATGCTCGCAAACAAACCACACAGGTATTACATCGACAGGCTTCTCAACTTTCTTCACGAGAAAGCAGCGCACTTCAAAACCAAGCGGAACAGATCGAAGTGCTTTTGAATCAGGCGCAAACTCACGCTGCCAATTTATATGCTCAATTGGAGACACTACTTACCTCAAATCAGCTATTGAAACATATTTCGGCACTTACCAACGATTATAAATCGATCCGTAGAGATGTGATGGAGTTACAACGTCAATTAGAAACCTTGCGGAGTAGTGTTAGTCAACTTGAACCCAATGTTCAAGAAAAACGTTTACGTGACTGCCTTACTCCACTTATCTCAACATCTGAAACTCGTGTGGATATTTTTACCCTGCAACGCGCTTATGCTGATGATGCAACCTTCTGGGCTGCCTTACGAGGTTTACTGGAAAAAGATTGTATTACGCTTGCTGCTGGGTTTCCAACAGCCAATTTTGCCACATCAGCATCATGAAGTTTTTGATTGAACATGCTTGTGTTGATGACTTAGCCGCAATTAAGCAGATATGTGATCAGCATCGAACTGAATTGGGCTTTGTGATGCGTCCGTCCTTAGAAGCCGCGATCAAAGCAAAAGAAGTTATTGTTGCCCGAAACAGGAATGACACGATGCGCTCATGTATTGGGTTAGTACATTATCATCACCGACGTGATCAACAAACTACGCTTTACCACCTAGCTGTGAGTAAAGAAACACGGTTGGTCGGAGTTGGACGAGAACTCGTTTTCGCGCTTCGTGATGAAGCGCGAAAACACCAAAAAACGTTAATTCGACTTAAATGCCCAGAAACATTACCGGCGAATTTGTTTTATGCAAAAATCGGTTTTGTCAAAGTTTCTGTAGAACCGGGTAAATCACGCCCATTATGGATATGGGAACTAGCCGTTAATTGAAAAAGTAAGATTTTAGTCAATGTGACGGATAGTAAGCGAGATACTGAAGATCATACTTTCAAATGTGAATGACTTCAAAGTCTAGAAATAAAAAATTTATCCTTGTGAAAAGCTAATATTTTTGGTTGTCGGAATAGGGTGGTGTTTTCACTACTCTCGTTATGGCCTTACATTCTCGTAAAGTAGCTTAATCAATTCTTCTATTCCGGCAATCCTATATGAACAATGTATCAGGCTTGAAATTAGTTGGCACCTACCGCTTTTTTCACCAAATCAATGATCCGTTGCTCAACGGCGGGTGTCAATTCGATCAACGCAAAGCCCGTGGGCCACATCGCCCCTTCATCTAAAGTTGCGGCATCATTAAAACCAAAGGTACAGTATCTTACCTCAAATTTTTGCGCGCTTTGGAAGAAACAAATTACTTTACCGTCTTTTGCATAGGCTGGCATTCCGTACCAAGTTTTGGGAAAAAGATCCGGGGCAGTCGCCTTGATGATCTCATGAATCCGGGTGGCTATGCTGCGATCGGGTTCGGGCATCTCCGCAATTTTTGCCAGTAGATTGCTTTCCCCTTGTGCCTTATTTTTGTTTGAACGTGCTTCAGCCTTTAATTCTTTAGCGCGTTCTTTCATCGCAGCGCGTTCGCTTTCGGTAAATTCCTGATCCTTTGGAGTTTGTGTCTTTTTCTTTGCAGGTTGGTTCATATTTTCCTTAAATCCTGTCTTAGCGCGGTTTATCTTGCGAAAGCACCATGATATTTCCGCTGTTATCCTTGAAAATGGCTTCAATGATCCCATACGGTCGATCGGTGGGCGGTTGAATAAATTCCACCCCTTTCGCTTTGAGGGTTTCGTAAGTTTTCTGACAATCATCGGTTTTCCATGGACCGATACCCAATTGACCCGCCTCTACTAAGTGAGTCAGATGATTGACATCTTCTTGATTCAACGCATGGCTAAGCTTGATTCCAGCCAGTTGGAACTCAAGATCAGGTTGCTCTTTTAGGCCGATGGTTAACCAACGAAAATCGCCATTGGTGAAATCAGCGCGAATCTCAAAACCCATTTTTTCTGTATAAAAACGTAACGCCTCGTTTTGATCCTTGACCCAAATGGTCGCAACCGAAAGTCTGTTGATCATGTTCTGACTCCTTTAACTAGACGGTTATTCTAAGGTCAAGCATAAAACAAGTGTGCTATTTTGGCTTCTTGAAAATTGCTCTCTTTTAGCGATCTAGGTGATCTTCGATGCCGTGTGATACACAGACGCACAAGGGAATATAAGCAGGTTTAGGATCTGGGTGGGTTTGGACGCATGATCGGTAGGCACTGGGGGAGATTCCTGCTAATTTGCGGAATAACGCGCTAAATGATCCCAAACTTTCAAAACCGACCGCTAGACAAATCTCCGTAATCGGTAGGTCGGTAGTACGTAGAAGCTCTTTGGCCTTCGCGATGCGCCGTTGTACCAGATATTGATGCGGAGTTTGTTTGTAAGTGCGTTTAAACACCCGAATGAGGTAATAAGGTGAGAGGGCAACCTCACGGCTTAAATCTTCAATCGTAAGGGGGGTGTGGTACTGTTGATCTAACACCCTTCGGGCCTGCTGAATTGGCTTATAAAAAGTCACCGATTACTCCTAACGAGTTGCCAATTTGATAAGGCTAATGCTAACTTAAAACGAACAAAATAGCGATAAAAACCACATCAAAACAACGGGAAAGCAATTGAACGCCTTCCCGTCTTGATTTAGCTTAATCCGTGTTTTGGGTGAGTGCTTCGGCGGCCTGATGAATGTAATTTAAAATTTCGTTAGGCAAGGCACGCGACGGACGCGCTGTGATGCGATAAATCTGTTCAATCGATAATTTGGGTTTGCGATCGGCGGTCAAGAGACCATTGGTTTCTTGTTGCACATCGGTCAATTGCGTGTAACAAAAACCAACAATGCTAGGGCTATCCAACACGGCCGAAACCAATTCTTCATATTTGTGTAAAAATTGATCAAGGTCGTTTACTGTGCCGTAACCGAACCACGGTTCCCCCGGATTCGGTGCGAAAGCGATCCCCCCAAATTCGGTGAGCATGACCGGTTCTTCTGTGCGTGAATAACCGGGTAAACTTAACAAACGGAATTGCGGTTGCCGGAGTTGAATCGTTTGTTCCACCGCTTCAATTGTTCCATAGCGCTCCCGTAACGCATCGCCATCGATCGCATAATCGTGAATCCCCCAAACGTCACTGGCGATATGTTCCCATCCATCGTTACCGATTACAGGGCGGGTGTCATCAAGCGCATGAGTGAGGTGATATAAGGCCTGTACATAACTTTGTTGAGCGCGATTGCGCGCTAAATGCGGCACGCCCCAACTTTCATTTAAAGGCACCCAACAGATAATCGACGGGTGATTGTAATCGCGTTCGATCACTTCCATCCATTCGCGAGTGAGTCGTTGCACGGCCTCGGTACTAAAATGATGTGCGTTGGCCATTTCACCCCAAACCAAGACACCCAGTTTATCGCACCAGTATAAAAAGCGTGGATCTTCGATCTTCTGGTGAATTCGCACCCCATTGAATCCCAACGCCTTGATCAATTCTACTTCTTCGCGGAGTGCGTCTAATGTTGGCGGGGTGAGGTTCGTATCGGGCCAATACCCTTGTGCAAGGACTAAACGTAAATAGATCGGCGATCCATTGAGCAGAAAGAAGCCATTTCCAATGCCCACACTTCGTAATCCGGCGTAACTATGTGCTTCATCAATTACTCGATCACCTTCATACAACGTCAGCATAATCTCTGCTAGATTCGGATAATCCGGTGACCAAATCACTTTACGCCAATTGAGATTACGGGTATCCAACCAGAGATCGCGCCGAAATTCCTGATCGTAAACCTGATAGCGGTCATCGGCCACAAGTTGATCATGCAAGGTGATTCGCACCTGTAGGGTGATCGGCTTGGTAGGGCGCTGATTTAGCTTAATGTGCATCCCCAAGCGTTGTTGATCGAGATCAGGTGTCCATCGCACCGACGCGATATAGGTGTGGCCGACAGTTTCTAGCCAAACTTGTTGCCAGATGCCTGTTGTGCGGGTGTACCAGATGTCACGCGGTTTTTCTTCCCAAAATTGTTTGCCACGGGGTTGGGCTAAATCCATCGGTTGATCTTCAGCACGCACCACGATCACCTGTTCTTCACGATCTGACAACAGCGCGGGCCGAATATCGGCAAAAAAGGGCGTGTGTCCCCCTTGATGTGTCACCACCAATTGGCCATTGACCCATACTTGGGCGATGTAATCCACTGCGCCAAAATGCAGCAAAACATGGCCGTGACGCGCCTCTAATGGCACTTGGATCACCCGACGATACCATACTACCGGATGAAATCCTGTATCACCGATCCCGCTTGCTTGAGATTCGGGTGGGAACGGCACATGAATTTCTGTATCAAACACTTCTGGACGCATTACCCAACCTTGTTCGATCCCAACGTTGGCATCATCAAAGGCGAAGTGCCATACACCGTTAAGATCGCTCCAAGCCTTACGAGTGAGTTGGGGACGGGGGTGAATTACCTCGTGCATAGGGATTCCTCGATTCAAAATTTGACAAGCCAGCACGTTTATTATATCCTTTTTTGTGAATTAAAACAGCTTTTGCTGCGTCATCTAACAAATAAACTTACGGTTTGTTAAAGCGAGTGCTGCTGTCTAAAATACGAAATTTATTTTTTTAAACTGTAGGATGTTCCCTATGGCACTCTTAGACAGTGACAATAAATTTACCCAACCTCGGATCTTACGACTCGATACGCTTGATTCGTATGAGAAGATTGAGCAGGTCTTAAAGGCGTTGGCTTCGGATCGGCGGATCACGATCTTGTCGCATCTTAGTAAGAAAATGGCCAGTGTCAATGAGATTGCTGAAATGTTGGATATTCCCGCTTCAACCGCCACCATGCACATCAACATCCTAGAGGATGCTGGGTTGATTCATACCGAACTGAAGCCCGCTAGCCGCGGTTTGCAAAAGGTGATCGCACGGGTCTATGACCAAGTGGTGATCCAATTGCCAAAAGCACCCGAAGATCACAGCGATAACGTGATCGATGTCACCATGCCGATCGGCGCATTTGTCGATTGTCAGGTTGCGCCCACCTGTGGCTTAGTGGGTGAGATCGGGATCATCGGGGAGTTGGATGATGTCGCTAGTTTTTATCACCCAAATCGGATCTACACCCAATTGTTGTGGTTTCGCCATGGTTATGTGGAATACCGCTTCCCGAATCGCCTCCCAAAGAACATGAGTCTAGAGAGCTTACAATTTAGCCTAGAGTTGTGTTCCGAAGCCCCGCTTCATAATCCCGATTGGCCGTCCGATATTACCGTATGGGTGAACCAAGTGGAGATCGGTACATGGACAAGTCCGGGTGATTTTGGCGGTGAGCGTGGGGTGTTGACCCCGTTATGGTGGGACGAATGGAATACCCAATATGGGATGCTCAAAGTGTGGCGTGTGAATCGTGAGGGGAGTTATGTCGATGGCGTGTTGATCTCTGATGTGGGGATTAACCGCCTCAATATCCCGCAACAGCCGTACATTTCCTTGAAGATCGGGGTCAAAAATGACGGCACACCCGGGGGAATCAATTTGTTTGGGAGCAAATTCGGCAATTATCCCCAAGATATTGTGATGCGAATGCGCTTTCAACCCCTTGCCGGGTAAATTCCTTTGGTTAATGGAGAGGGTGACAACACTCGCTCTTTTTAACAACAAATAGAGTTTTAGTCAGGAGAGGAAAAAATGGTTCACCGTGTTTTGCGTTTTGTGATCTTATTGGTGCTGTTGGTTGCTGTGTTCGGCACACAGGCCCAAGAAACCGCCCCAGTACAATTGACGTTTGTCGGTTGGGGCGGCCCGGAAGAAATTGAAGTGTTTACCCAACTCACTGAGGCTTTCAACGCCAACAATAGCGACGTTCAGATCATTTATGAACACATCCCCGGCGACTATGTGGCCGCGTTAAATACTCGCGTGGCTGCTCAAACCCCGCCCGACATCGCCTACATTCCTGATGGGGATTTTTACAGCTTTGCCTCGCGTGAACAGTTGGTCAACATTCAAGATTTAGTGGATGCCAGCGAGATGATCAACGAGGATGAAATTTGGGCCTCGGCCTTAGGGCGTTATCGTTTCGACCCTGAAACGAATACCTCTGGTGAAGGCGATCTCTATGCGCTTCCCAAAGACATTGGCCCGACCTTAGTTTTTGTCAACACCGAGTTGTTTGAAGCGGCCGGGGTAGAACTCCCCGATCCTAATACCCCCTTAACGTGGGATCAAGTGGTGGAGATCGGGACACAATTAACCTTTGATAGCCAAGGCCTCAATCCGGATGATGAAGGCTTTAACCCGAATGACATTGTGCAGTGGGGGATTGGTGATCTGTTCTTTGAGAACATCATCTACGGCAACGGTGGACGGATCGTTAGCGAGGATGGCCGTGAATTTGTGATGGCCGATGATGCGAACGCGATCGAGGCTTTGCAATGGATCTCGGATCTGGATCATGTTTATAACATCCGTCCGCCGGCCGAAACTGCATCTTCCATTGGTTGGGGCGCGCTGTTTGAACAAGGTCGCGTGGCTATGACCACCGCGGGCCGTTGGGCGACCACCAACTTCCGTAACGTGTTGACTTTCAATTGGGATGTAATCCCGAACTTTGTCGGGCCTAGCGGTGAACTCACCGTTTATCCGGGCGCAGAAGATTGTACTTTCTCCGGTTGGTCTGGCTCTGTGGGACTCGCGATCATGCGAAACAGCGCAGGTGAGGAACATCGCGAACTCGCATTCCGATTCATTGAATTTTTAGTGGGCACCGAAGGTCAAACCGAACAGGCCGCTTTAGGCTTCCAGATCCCCAATCAGATCGAACTGGCGGATAGTGATGTCTTCCTCCAACCGGATCAAGCACCTGCCAACGCCCAAGTATTCCTTGAAGCAGCCCGTTGCCAACGTCCTGGTCCGTGGACAGAAACGCCGCTTTACGGCCAATGGTTTAACGACTCTTGGTGGAATGGCGTATGGCCGGCCGTGGTCAACGATAATACCGAATTAGCCGAAGATGCTTTAGCCGATCGCGCTGAATCGTTCCAAGAAGCCCTTGATGAAGCGTGGGCAAGCGTCGAAAACTGATCAACCCGTCGTTACTGGGGACTCTGATCCAGAGTCCCCACTTTGAACGTAGGTCAATATCAGAAAGGAAATAGCATGGCCGCGCCCTCCCGTGGACGCTTAAACCGTAGTGAAACCCTTTGGGGCTATTTATTTGTCGCGGCCCCGTTTCTCGGCTTTATGTTATTCGGTGCGATCCCGCTGATGGGATCGCTCATCCTTGGCTTTACCGAATGGGATCTGGCTTCTGAGCCGGAATTTGTCGGGATGCAAAATTGGTCACAGGCGCTTAGCCTCCATATCGCCGCTTTACCGGTCGAAATTGATGAGGCCACAGGTGAACCGATGTATCGGTGTGGTCGTGAGCGTGTGCCACAGTCGCAAGTGGGCGATTTTACCGGACGCATTGATGAGCGCACCAATGCCCCTTATGTCTGTGAGGCGCGCTATGCCCGACCCGGCTCGGTATTACCGCGTGGGTTTGATGAATGGCATCAATTTAACCTGTTCGGTCAACAATACATCGTCGGCGCAATTGATCCGATCTTTTGGAAGGCGATGTTTAACACCTTCTATCTCTTGTTGGCGATCCCGATCTCATTGGTCATTGCGCTAGGGTTTGCGATTGCCATGAATCAAAATATTGTGGGAGCGCGTCTCTTTCGCACGATCTATTACACACCCGTGATCCTACCGATCGCCGCCTTAGCGCTCATTTGGTTGTGGATTTTTAACCCCACTTATGGCTTATTAAATTACTTTTTAGGGCAATTTGGGATCGAGTCGAGTGTCAATTGGTTAGGCAACGCCGAAACTGTGAAACCCGCTTTGATCATCATGTTGATCTGGCGCGGTTTAGGCTATCAAGTGCTGATCTATCTGGCGGGCTTACAGGGTGTTCCACGTCAACTTTATGAGGCCGCTCAAATTGATGGTGCCAATGCGTGGCAACGTTTCCGCGCTGTGACATGGCCTTCTTTGACTCCGACGACCTTCTTTTTAGTGATCACATCGATGATCGGGACTTTTCAAATTTTCCAAGAACCGTTCATTATGACCGAAGGTGGCCCGTATTTTGAATCAACTACAATGGTTATGGTGATTCAGCAAAACGCTTTCCGGGATGTCCAGATGGGTTATGCTTCCGCGCAAGCGTGGATCTTGGGTTTTATCATCATCATTTTTACGCTGATCAATTTTTATGTCAGTCGCCGTTGGGTGAGTTACGAAAGTTAAACTGATGACCGATTTAGCCACCCCCCCTAAGACTTATACCCCAACTCCGGTGCGTTCACGGTTTGCGCTTGGCAATCGGGAGCGTAACTTGATCACCAAAGTGATCGCCTATCTTGTGTTGATCCTTGGCGCGATTGTGATGATCGTCCCGTTTTTTTGGATGGTCTCTACATCGCTAAAAGATTCGACCAGTATTTTTATCCTACCGCCCGAATGGATTCCGCTTCAACCGACACTTAAAAATTATGAGGAAGCGTGGGATGTGGCGATGTTACCGCGTGGGTTTGTCAATTCCACCTTTATCGCGGTGACTTCAACGATCGGGGAGGTATTCGCAAGTATGTTAGCGGGCTTTGCATTTGCACGGATGCGTTTTCCGGGGCGAAATGCGTTGTTCGGAATTTTGCTGGTGACGATGATGATCCCCGGTGTGGTGATGCTTGTCCCGTCGTTTATCTTGTTTACACAATTGGGATGGGTCAATACTTGGAGTCCGTTGATTATTCCGGTGTTATTCGGCACGCCGTTTGCGGTGTTTTTGAGTCGGCAATATTTCGCCACTTTACCCGCGGATCTAGAGGATGCGGCCAAAGTGGACGGCGCGAATTACTTTCAAACTTTCCTGTTTGTGTTTTTGCCGTTAGCGCGCCCGATCATGGCCACGCTGTTTGTGTTGGGCTTTATCGCCCGTTGGAACGATTTTATCGGCCCGTTGATCTACTTGCGCTCCACAGAACTTTATCCAATTCCACTGTTGTTAGCACGGTTAAACTCATTGTATGAACAAAATTGGACGCTGTTGATGGCCGGTGCAACTTTGGCTTTATTGCCTATTTTGTTCCTGTTCTTCTTGTTACAACGCTATTTTGTGGAAAGTGTCGCCCTCACGGGCATCAAAGGATAAGGCCCATGTTGCGGATTGTGTTGCTATTGGTGTGTTTATTGGCGCTTCCGATCAGCGCACAAGATGAAGCGCCTCCGTTGGCATTGCCCACCTATCAGGGCTATATTTCGGTGTCCCCCAACGGGCGTTATTTTGTAGATGAGACGGGTCAAGGCTTTTTGGTGATCGGTCAAAATGACGCAATCTCATGGCCCGGACTGAATACTCTGCTAGACGGCTCATCACCCGAACAAACCGAGGATTACATCCGTGATTTACGGGCACATGGGATCACCGTAAGCCGGATCATGATCGAATACGCGCAACAACCGTCCAGTTATCTGGAAAATCCGGTTGGGGAATTTTCACCTAGCGTAGTCGCTTTTTGGGATGCGTTGATCCCGATGGCTGAAGCGCATGGTCTCTACTTACTGCTCACCCCTTACGATACCTTCTGGCAATCGCATCACTGGGACACCTATCCCTATAATGCCACAGTAGGGGGGCCATGCGAGACGCGCAACGATTGGATTACGGGTGAGGCATGTATTGAGGCCCAGAAAAACCGTTGGCGCTTTATGATCGATCGGTGGGGTGATTCGCCCAATATTTTCGCGTGGGATGTCTTAAATGAGGTCGAATTATGGTGGAATGCAACCGATGCGGAAATTGAAGCGTATGTCACCGAGATGACCACATTTGTCCGAGAGTATCAGATCGAACGGTGGGGGCGCTCACCGATGATCTCGGTTTCGTCTGCGGCCGCTGTGCCGGAAGGCCGCTTAGGACGGGTGATCTATCAACATCCCGCCTTAGACTTTGCCAATACGCATCTCTATATGGGTGATATTCGTGATCCCGCTGATCCGATCATGTCTGGGGTGTTGATGAGTGGTGGGGTGTTGTTATCCTTGGATCAAATTGACGATGATCGCCCTTATTTTGATAGTGAGAGCGGGCCGATCGATGATTGGATCATCGATCCGCAATTTGATCAAGAATATCATCGTCACATGAGTTGGGGTCATTTGGCTGCATGTGGTGCGGGATCGGGGATGCGTTGGCCGTATACCAACCCGCATTTTATCTTACCGGAATTGCGGGACAATTTGTTGGCTCTGGCACGCTTTGCCTCAACGGTAGATTGGGCTAATTTTGCCAGTGACAACATCAGCGCTAAGATGCGAATGAGCGATCGTAGCGTGTTTCGCGTCGGTTGTTCCGACGGACAAACCGCGATCGTATGGTTGTTAGCCGATCGCCGTCGTGATGAGACTGTGACGATCTCCGGTAAAACGTTGACGATCAATGAGGTGTTTACTGACGGGGATTATCAGGTGGAATATTGGGAAACAGCACAAGGCATTATGCTTCAACGCGATTCGCTCACAGTGAGCGATGAGATGTTGACATTGACGATCCCTGAATTTGAGGCGGATTTACCCGCGTTGGCCCTGATTGTCCGTTCACAAAACTAACCGATAGCATCGCGGAGATCTCGATTTTATTCAATGATTCGCTAAGATTGATCCCATTGATCGATCTAAAGGCGATAAACATGCGTGAATTGAGTTCTGCGGTGCTGATCTTACGTCCTAATCAGCCAAAAATCATTGAAGGGCGTTTCTTAGGGCGAGTCGCACATAAACTGTTTTTAACCATGTTGAATCAAGTCGGTTATGACGATCTCGCTCAACAACTCCATGATCTTAACGGGCCCTTACCCTTTACGGTGAGCGATCTCTTGCCGCACAGCCCTACCCATTATTGGTTACGAATCACCGGCCTGAATGAGCAGTTAGGCGAGATTCTGACCCTGTTACCGACGCAATTAACGGGACAAACGCTCCTGATCCCGCCGCGTGTTGAGGGTATAGATACCCCTTGGGCGCTAACGGTGGAGATGATCTTACTCTCGCATCATGAATGGGCCCGACAAACGACTTATGCCGATCTTGTCCGCCGACATTGGCAAACACCACGCAAGATCGCCTTAGAGTTTTTTAGTCCCACCACGCTTAAAAGCCTTGGGGTACAACGTGTATTCCCAGATGCGTCATTGATCTTCCGACTATTGTATGATCGTTGGTTGAAGTTGACCGCGCAACAGATCCCTTTACCGTTTTCCCCGTCTAGCCAAGACCTAGAGCAGTTTGTGAGCTATTTTGTGCAGATAGACGATTATGAATTGCGTTGTATGACGATCCCCCTGAAAAATAGTGCGATCAAAAGCTTTCATGGTTGGGCGGCTTATCGTTTGTTGCCAGATAATGATGATTTTCGCAAGCGTGCAGAGCGTCGTCAATCAAAACATGGCGATGTAACCTTGCTTACACAATATCACGCCTATCGCCGACACCGTGATCAGTACGCCGCTGTGCTAACGTTGCTCTCGGAATTTGCCTTTTACAGCGGTCTAGGCAACCATACCGGACAAGGTATGGGTATGGTGCGACGCAAAAATTGAAATATCACTTTATCTCGTAGCGATTGATCGCACCTCAAAATGAAAAACCGTTTTACCCCGAATGGCGGCAGTGACGGCGGCTAGACGAAAAAAAAGATTCGGCGACAGCGGCAACGTGGTTAGGAGGATCGTAAGATTGCGCCTCAACGTCAGACAGCAAAAATAAAGTAGAATCGCATATTCATCCGATCTTCCTCCTGATAATCATGGTCGTATTGGGTAGATCATAGCACAAGTGAGCGAAAAAGTCGTAACATTTGTCCCGATTTTTTCCCCTAATTCTAAGATGGATTGCTCTTGACAAACGGCTTCTAAACACGCATATTGATAGGGTAAGTGAGACTCAGTATCAAAACGGAGGTTAAACGTGAAAATTGGTGTGGTGTTAGGGATGTTGCTGCTGTTAATTTCAGGGGTGACACAAGCACAAGAGCGTTTACAAGTGACTGCAAGCTTTAGCATTTTAGCGGATGTGGCCCGTAATGTCGCGGGGGATGTGGCTGATGTGGAGTCGATTATCCCGTTGGGGGCTGATCCGCATACCTATTCCCCGACTCCGGCAGACATTGCGAAGGTCGCCGATGCGGATGTTGTTTTGGTTAATGGGGTTGGTTTTGAGGAAGGTTTGTTAGAAGCGATCGAAAATGCTGCATCAGAGGTTAATCTGATCGTAGCATCCTCTTGTATTGAGATCCTTCCGATTGGCGCGACTCGTCACGATCATGAAGAAGGCGAAGCCCATAGCGAAGAAGAATCGCATAGCGAAGAAGAAGTTGAGTTAGATCCGCTAATGGTGGCGCGTTGTGAGGCGCATCTTTTGGAACTTGACCTGTTACATGACCTTGATCACGAGGCAAGCGCTACCGAAGAAGCGGATGATCACGATCATGAGCATGGTAAGATCGAATCGTTAGGCCGTCTCTATGAGATCGAATGTGGTGAACATGGCCATGAGGAAGAAGAAGCGGATCACGCAGAAGATGAACATAGCCATGAAGAAGGCGCTTGTGATGAGCATGTGTGGAGCGATCCGCATAATGTGATCTATTGGGTTTTGATGATCCGCGACTCGTTGATCGCGGCGGATAGTGCGAATGCAGCGACCTACACGGCAAATGCGGCTGCTTATATCACCGAGTTGGAAGAATTGAGCCACGATTTTGTTGAGCCGATGTTAGAATCGGTTCCTGTGGAAAACCGCGTGTTAGTCACCAATCATGAGACGATCGGCTATCTTGCGGCCGCCTATGGTTATGAGATTGTGGGCGCAATTATGCCGGGTGGAAGCACCTTAGCTGAACCTAGCGCTAGTGACCTTGCCGCTTTGATCGATCTGGTCAAAGAGGAAGGGGTCATCGCGATCTTTGCAGAAAATACGGTTAACGCCGAAACCGCGCAACAAGTGGCCGCTGAAAGTGGTGCAAGTTTCTATACCTTGTACACCGATTCGTTAGGTGAACCCGGTGGCGAAGCGGGAACATACTTGGATTATATCCGATACAATGTGACCACGATCACCCAAGCGCTTGGCGGGGGTATGTAAAAGCAGTTTCCTGTGAGGGGAGTCGATCCCCTCACAGGTTTGTCCAGTCATCAGAGAAAGTCAGTTATGTTAGTACAGCCAGAGTCAAATAGCACGATCCCCGCCTTAAAAGTGGTGGATCTGGCAGCGGGGTATCCGGGAGATCGGCGCGCAATTAGTCAGGTTCATTTTGAGGTCAACCGGGGTGAACGTATTGCTGTGATCGGCCCTAATGGTGCAGGGAAAAGCACCTTGTTTAAATCGATCGTGGGTTTGATACCGTTTACCCAAGGTCATGTTTCGATCCATGGTGAAGATTGTCGTACTAGTCATAACATGGTCGGTTACGTGCCACAACATAACGAGATCGATTGGAATTTTCCCGCCACGGTGAGCGATGTGGTGATGATGGGGCGTGCGCGTCAAATTGGTTGGTTACGAATGCCTAAACGTGCCGATTGGGAAAAAGTTGAAGCCCTGTTAACCCAAGTGGGTATGGCACATCTGGCGGATCGTCAAATTGGCCAATTAAGTGGCGGTCAAAAACGACGGGTGTTTATCGCACGGGCCTTAGCGCAAAATGCGGATGTGCTGTTGTTAGATGAACCCTTTAACGGGGTGGATGTCGCCGCGCAAGATGAGATCATGCAGACATTGGATATGTTGCAAGCGAGACAAGTCACTGTGTTACTGGCAACGCATGATATGGAGTTAGCCTTATCGAAATTTGACCGCTTGATGTTGATCAAAGGGCAAATGATCGCGTATGGGACTCCGGATGAAGTGTTCACCCCCACACATCTTAAAACTGCTTACGGCGGCCGTGTACGTGTGTTTGAGGATGCCGGACAAATGATGGTGTTGGCCGACGAACACGGATGCTGTTAGACATGGAAGCGCTACAGCCTATCCTTGATTTTCTCTTAACCCCCATGAGTTATCAATTCATGCAACGCGCCCTATTAGGCGGGATCATCGTAGGTCTAATTTGTGGGGTGATCGGTTGTTTTGTGGTGATCCGCAGTATGTCGTTTTTTGGTGATGCGCTGGCTCATGCGGTCTTACCCGGGGTGGCGATCGCTTATATCCTCACAGGGGGGGCGGGGATCGGGTTATTCATCGGTGGGCTGATCGCCGGAGTTGGATCGGCATTAGGGATCGGTTGGTTGACCCGTGAGAATCGCCTCAAAGAAGATACCGCGATCGGGATCGTATTTGTCACCATGTTCGCGCTTGGAATCGCGATCATCAGTCAAGATGAGCGGGCTTATGGGCGTGATCTGGTGCATATTTTGTTTGGCAACATCTTAGGCATTGTCGATACCGACTTGGTGATCATGGTGTTGTGTGGTGTGATCGTGGTGGGTAGTATCGTGCTGTTTTACAAAGAACTGATGATCATCAGTTTTGATCAAAGCCTTGCACGCACGCTTAAACTTCCGTCGGAAGGCTTGCGCTTGTTTTTACTGATCTTGATCGCCTTGACGATCATCGCGAGTCTCCAGGTGGTTGGTACGACCCTGATGTTAGCGATGTTGGTGGTGCCGGCGGCGGCCGCTCACCTAATCACACATCGGTTACATCACATGATCCTAGTCGCTAGTTTGATCGGGATCATAAGCTGTGTGATCGGGATCTACGTTTCATACTACTTAGATATAGCGGCGGGTCCATCAATTGTGTTAACGGTGAGCAGTTTGTTTGTTATGGTGTTTATAGGGGCGCGTTTGCGTGCGGTTTAAAGAGCAATTGCGCCATACGTGGCACAAGACCGATCAGATCTGTTAGATCGGAAAAAAGCGCTTTTTTTTGTCCGATTACCACCGTTGGCACGCGGTTTTCAGTGTGATGTCGATCATCCATTGCTTCCAGATTGCCATGGTCGCTTGTGATGATGATCAATCCCTCGGAGTCGTGCCAAGTCTCTAGCGCCCCTTGCATCACTTGATCGAACAATTCGATTAAAGCGACCCCTTCCTCCACTGTGCCACGATGTCCGACGGTATCGGTCATCCAATGCGAAAAAAACGCAAAATCATAACGGCGTGAGAGTTCAATCATCTGTTTGCCGGCTGCTTGTGGGCTATAAAGCGGCGTATCGGTGTATTGCAAATAATCGCGCCACGCTTGTCCTGTCCAATCTTCGCTCATCGCGTCTTCACGATAGAGGGCATGGTGATCAAATAGTGGAAGTCCGGCCGCATAAACCGCGTGTTGGATGCTGGAACGGAGGGTTTTTCCGCGTGCGATGTTGTGGAGTAGGGTCGGTGGGTAGGCGTTGATCAAGGCCGCTTGTTGGCCTTGTTGGATGACCTGTTTAAAAAAGTTGTCGTTTTCAAGGAGCGCACGGGTTTCCGCATCCGGTTTCGGGCCATAATGTCGCCCGATTAGTTGAGGGATGTTGCGGCCGGTGAGGATTGCGGCCTGACTTGTACCGCTTTGGGGTTTACCCGCTAACCCTAATTGTGCGTCAGTCGGGATAAAAAGCGCCTGATCGCTCTCTTGATACCCGGTGATGGATAGCCAACGGTGATCATTGGCTAAACGCCATAAAGTTGGGGTATGGGCCGCTGCAAACGGATTGATCGTGGGATCGTCTATGCCTAGCCCGATCCCGTCCAAAAAAATCAGCAAGATGTGCATGACGTGGTATGCTTTCGTGCGAGATCCAGTTGCGCTTGGGTCGGGAGAGCATGATCGCGCCATACCTCATTCCCGTCTGCATCAAACAAGATGAACTCTGGTGTAAACGAGAAGTTATATTGCTGCCGAAGTTGCCTTCCGTTAAGCGAATGGATGTTGATCCGCAAGATGTTAAATTCAGGTTGTAGATCTCGCGCCAATTGATCGAACGTTGGGCGTAGCAAAAGACAACTGGTGCAATAGTTGCTAAAAAACTCAGCCAAAGTTGGGCGATCGTTGTCGAAGACAGGCGCGAGATCCGTTATCCCCCCTTCATCACCAGTACCGGGGCGCAAGACGAAAAAAACAATCAAAAACACCAAGACGACCGCCCCTTCAAGCAAGGCCGTATAGCGCCATTGAGTTTTCAAAATAAATCGCGTCACGATAAAAATAGCGAGTATGACCGTTGACGCGATTAGAGGATATGAAATTTGGTTAAGCTCATTCATCTTTATCGTAAAAATATGTTGGTTTCCCGTTCTATTCCGAGAGTGGTCTCACGGCCATGTCCCGCTAGAACGCGCACATCATCACCCAAAGGAAACAACTTCTCAAAAATCGATTTGATTAAGGTGTCGCGATCCGACTCGGGAAGATCGGTGCGTCCGATCGTACCGTCAAACAACACATCACCACTAAACAATAGATCAAATTCGCGGAAATAGAAACTGATGTGGCCCGGAGTATGGCCGGGGGTGAAAATCGTCTCTAATTTGATCGCGCCAACTTCGATAATTTCCGGTTCATCGGTTAAAAAGCGATCGGGTTTAGCCGGTTCCGGAAAACGTGTGCCGATATACCGTACCCCTTGTTCTGGGATATTCTCCAATAAGGGGAGTTCGCGTTCGTTGATGCAGAAAGGTGCATCGGTCAAGCGCTTCAATTCTTTACTGGCGAGAACATGATCAAAATGACCATGTGTAGCCAAGATCAATTTGATCGTCCACCCCGCCTGTACGGCCGTCTGGTAAATCAATTGTGCTTTATCCACCGGATCAATCACAATTGCCTGTTTCGATTCGGTATCTCCGATGATATAACAATTGGTGTAGGCCACACCAAGTGCAAGCACTTGTACTTCGATACTCATGCCGTTGCTAATCCCTTCGGTTTTTGACGACGTAACACTATATCGATTAAAACACCGAGTTCCTCCATTTTCAATAGGGCCGCCATTAAGATAAAGATCATTAACCCTACGGAGGTTTCGACGATCACTTGTAAGATTGTAAACAATGTGCCACGTTGATCAAAACCCAACATCTGCCAACCCGCATTGACGATCACAATCGCTAAGGCCATCACCAGACTAGCGGCGGTGGTTTTGAGGACGGTGCGCGCTAAGGTGTTCTCTTCAATGCCATGCCAACGTTGACGTAAAATCAGCAATAACACGCTGACCTCAAATGCCACACCGACGGTATTGGCGATCGCGAGTCCCGCTACGTTCCCATAAACCGGAAGTGCATCCATCGCGGAGAAAACCGGATTAGCGAATCGTTGTGCGCTGATCGCGCTTTCGGCAAAAGCGACATTGCTTAACGCAAAGGCCAAAGATAAATTGATCGCTGACCCGCCTAAGGCTGTCCAAAGCGGAGTCAGGGTATCTTTATCGGCATAGAAACTGCGAGCGACCACTTCTAAAGCGGAATGCACGATGATCCCTAACGCAAAAAATTGTAAGGTGGTATAGACCAAAAGTGACGCATCGGCCTGAAACGCGCCGCCTTCTAACAAACGCAAGATCGGCCGCCCAACAAAGATCAAACCGACCGCGGCCGGAATGCTCCCGATCAAGATAAAGCGTAACGCCCCGGACATGGCGGCCCGTTTGCCATTTTCATCACCGACTTCGCTTAAGGCCGCAAGGGTAGGGAAGATCACTGTCCCCATTGCTGTTCCGATCAACGTCTGGGGGATTTGCATCAAACGCCAACCCCAATCTAACGCAGCAACCGATCCGGTTCCTAAGCGAGAGGCGATGTTATTCATCACCAAAAAGTTAAGGCTGATCACCCCTAACCCGGCTACCCGCGGTAACATCAGACGGAAGATCCGTCGTACCATTGGATCATTAAAACCAAGCGATAAATGCCATTGAGCGCGCACACGGATCAATCCAGGGATCTGGATCAATAAGTGAAGTGCCGCGCCGAATACCGCGCCTAAGGCGATTCCGTTGACCCCTAAAATCGGCATGAGTATCAGAACACCCATTAGAATCCCGACATCAAACATGATCGGCGCAAGCGCGGGCAGTAAAAAGTGATTGTGACTCTGCAAAATGCCCATCACGATCCCGCTCACCGAAAAAATGAGGGTGCTGATCAACAAGATCCGCATGAGTTCGGCGGTTTGCGCTTGCGTGTCCGGGTTGAATCCCGGTGAGGTGACATTCGCAACCAACCATGGCGCAAATAGAAAGACGATCGCACTCACCACAAATGTTAGCGAAAACACGGTGTTGATCACACGACTCGCGGTGCGCCATGCGCCTTCACGATCCTCTTGCGCTAAAAAGCCCGCAAAAATCGGGATAAAAGCATGAGCCAACGCGCCACCCGCGATCAAGGTGAAGATCGTTTCTGGAATGCGATTCGCACTCACATACGCATCCCATTCTTCTTCGATCCCGAACTGACGTGCGATGATCACCACTTGCGCGAGACTCACCAGCTTAGCAGTTGCAAACGCGATCATCACAATCAAAGTGGAGCGGGCAAGCTGGCGGGTGCGGTTTTCAGCGGTCATAACGACTCCAGTGGGAATAGGATAGAAGGGCGGAGCAAGTCCACCCTTAGTTTAATTCATCTAAAGCAACGCTGGCATTGGTGAAATCGGGATTGCGTGCTAAGGCTTGACGGAAGGCCGAAGCGGCCTCGGTGGTGCGTCCCATGGCGGCCAAAGCACGGCCCTTCCAATAAAACGCTTCTTCAAGGTATTGGCGGCTGTTGGTGATATTGATTTCGGCTAGGCTAAGGACTTCTTCATAGCGCCCAACGTTGTAGTAAGCGGTATAAGCCTCAAACTGATACCACATGATGCGCCAAGGCAAATTTTCCAATTGACGGGCGCGATCAAAGGCCACTGAAGCCCGTTCATAATCACCCAAAGCGGTCAAAGAGGTGCCAAGATTAAACCAAGTGATCGCATTTTGGGGGTTAGTCACCGCCGAGTCTTGCGCGGTTTGCGCGGCGATTTGCGCGGCTTGTTGCTCATCAGCGTGATCACCTAACAATGACATCACCAGATCTTCGCGTTGGGGTTCATAGACCACAATAAAGCGACGGTTAAAATATTGCCAATTTTCATCAAGGTAGATGTAACCTTCAACAAAATTTTGGCCAAAGTTGCTATCGTAGATGTAAAAATTGCCGATATTGTCATCATAACCGACGATCGTCTGATAATGACCCAACCAATCGCTGCCTTCGATCCAATACCCCGTTTCGATAATCACCGGAATATTGTTGCTGATCAAGCTTTTGATCAGATCAAGAGTGCCTCCCATGCGCGTTAGGGCGCGCAATTGAGAATAGTTGTTCACAAAATCGACCATTTCATGCGGACTTACGTTTTTGTCTTCCCGTCCGCCGGGTTTAAGGTATTGCGCGGCGTAATGCTGATCGCGTTGCCAACCGAAAAAGCTAAGCGCCATGGTGATGTTCGCCGGCCCACAATTGTTCCACGTCTGTTTTTGATAATTGATCCCTGTGAGCAAAGCGTTAGCCGGATAGGTGTTCTGTGGACGGGCGGCTTGTGGAGTCGCTTCAACGGTCGCTTGAAGGGTGGGCGGGGGCAAGGTCAAAGTAGGTGCGATCGTCGGTGTGAATGGGAGCGGAGTCGCGGTTGCTATGACTTCGGTTACGATCGCCGTTGGTGTGGCGGATGCTGCCTCTGGGATCGTCAGTGGGATCGTTAAAAGATCTTCCGGTGAGATGTTACCGGTCGCAATCGGCGTAGGTAAGGTTGCATCGGTGGGGGGACGCGGAGGCAAAAAGGCTTCCATAAACGGGAAGATCGACATCACCCGCTCTTGTTGCGCGGGTTCTAATACGCTCCGAAATACCAGTACCCCACCCATGATCCCCAAGACTCCCAACACAAAGATCGCGATCACCGCCCAAAACAGAAAGCGGGGCGGCGCGGGGATCTCGTTTGCGTGGTAATCACGCGGTGGGGGCGGTGGTTGGTAGACAGGTCTCGGACGAGTATCGTCTAGATTATCAGTCATGGTTTTAAATTCTCGTTTAGACTACAACGTAACCAGTATAGCGATAAACGGGTATAGTTTTAAGGCGAATTTTTCTGATTATGCCATGTTGAGCGGAAAATCACTTGACGATTAGCCTACGATTACCAGTTGAGTCTCCGTTGAAGGCGCTGATGCTGATAAAATATGCGCTTCATTAAGCGGTGTTTGTGGGACAAAACATGAGAAAGTATCGGAATCAGATCATCCTCGGTATCGTAGCGGTGATCGCGATCTATGTGGTGTTGTTGTTACTGTTAGATAATCAGGGCCAGTTTACAGAAGAAGTCTTGATGGCCTTAAGTCAATTCCCGTTATGGCTCTTGTTACCGCTTGTCGGGATTCAATTGATCGTGGCGGCCTGTCGTTTTTGGGTATGGCAATATTATCTCGGTGTGATCGGGGCGCGGGATAAAATCAGTTTGCTGGATAGCGCGGTGATCTTTGTGTCTTGTTTTGTGATGGTGGTGAGTCCGGGCAAAGCGGCAGAACTGCTCAAAGCTGTATTTTTAAAGTTGAAAACTGGAGTCCCGTTTACCCGTAGCGCGCCGATCGTGATCGCGGAGCGGGTAGTCGATGGGATCGCGGTGATCGTGATCTTATGTGTCACTTTGTTGTTTTTGACCGATGATCTCAATTTAGGCGCGTATCTCTCGATCAGCCAATTGATTGTGTTTTCGACCGGGGCATTATTGGCTTTTGGCTTGATCGCGGTGCAGATCGAACCGCTTGCACGGCTCATTTTAAGCTGGATCGCCCGACTCCCCTTGCTACGGCGTTTACATCCCGCCTTGCGCGATCTCTATGAGAGCAGCCGGGAGATCTTCCAACTCAAGTACGTGTTAAATGCCATTTCACGCGGCATCGGGGTATATATCTTCAGTTCAATTGGGTTTGTGATCATCTTATATGGATTCGGAGTCGCCTTGACTCCGACGATCGCACTTCAAGCAACGTTTATCAACGGGGTGAACGCGGCGATCGGCGGCTTAAGCCTCGTGCCGAATGGTGCGGGAGTGACAGAGCTTTCCGGCGCAATTATGCTAGAGACGATCATGGCCCCAGCCAATTCGGTACTCACGCCGGGGGTGATCGCGGCGGTTGCGTTGATGCAAGGGTTTTTTCATAAGTGGTTTCGGGTGTTACTGGGTTTGATCGTGATGGTGATCTTTCGGGATCGATTGTTTCCTAAGGGTGAAATGGCGCGGTTAGAGGCCGAGATCGAAGCATATGAACAGCAAAAGCACCCGGTAAAGGGGGTCAATTAGCGGATTATGAACAGCAAAAACACACGGTAAAGGGGACAATTAACGGATGTGGAAAGTTGATTTACACAGTCATACCCGTTGGTCATTGGATTGTGTCACCAAATTTGAGCGGGTGATCCAATTGTGCGAACGGCGGGGTATTCAACGGATCGCGATCACCGATCATAATACGGCCGATGGCGCGTTAGCGATGCAGAAACTCGCGCCGGACTTGGTGATCGTCGGTGAGGAGATCATGACCACGCAAGGGGAACTATTGGCCTATTTTGTCAAAGAATCTGTGCCAGAAGGTTTAACCCCCCAAGAGACGATCCAACGCTTGCGCGATCAAGGGGCGGTGATCAGCGTCGCACACCCCTTCGATCGTTTACGTAAAGGGGCATGGGAAGAAGCCGATCTGTTACGGATTGTCGAATTGGTAGACGCGATCGAAATTTTTAATGCACGGTGCGCTTTCCCAGAGGACAATACCCGCGCTAAAGCTTTCGCCCAAGCGCATCAACGTTTGGGGACGGCCGGTAGTGACGGACATACCCCCCCTGAATATGGAAATGGCTATCTGCTGATGCGCCCCTTTGAAAACGACCCGGAAGACTTCCTTGAGGCGTTGCGTGATGCTCAACAAGGTGGTCAGTTGAGTTCTTGGTGGGTGCATTTGGCCAGTAAGGCCGCTAAATGGTCGAAAAAACTAGGCATTGAGCGCCGTGAATGGGTGGGTGGTTAACGATTGACCAACCCTACCGCACGCTTATAGGCGATCTCCAAAATTTGTCCCCCGATCGCCGCGGCATCTGGGGGATTTTGGTGATCTTCTAGGACAATCACGATTGCGATCCCTTGTCGCGCTCCAGTGATCACAAAACCCGTAAACCATGAATAACTCCGATCACCGGAATAGGCTAAGGCCGCATGTCCGCCGATATTCATGCCACTACGGGCGGCGCGGGTGGCCGCACCATTCACGGTAGAAGCACGCATCAACTCTTGTAAACGGCGTGCTGTTTCGCCCGTCATGATCGGTAGGGTCGGTGAGACAGGGCGCATTGAAGTCCATAAAGAGGTTTCTGGTAGACGGGTGTCTAATAGGGTGTATGGGATTGGGGCATTGCCGTCATTTACGATCGAAGCTGCAATCACCGCCATGTGCAGCGGGGTGATCTGATAATCGCCTTGGCCCAAAGCATCATCCAATGAAAAGTCAATCGGAGCCGGGCGGATTTCTAACGGGACAAACCCCGGTAGGATGAACGCTTGTTGATCGCCTAACTTGAATAACTCAAAAATTTCAAGGATCGCATCATGCCCAACCTGATTAAATAAGTTCACAAACGGAGCGGGGCAAGCAAACGCATAAGCTTCGCCTAATGTCAAACGATCCGCCGGGGGGCGACGCGCACAAGTCATGGTCAACTGATCGATGACCACCGGTTGGGATGCACCTTCAGTCAGCACATCGATCGGATACCCCGAATTGATCGCCGCGACCAAGAGTGGCGTTTGCAATAATGCGCCGGGTTGATATTGCCCTTGTAGGGCGCGATTAAAAAAGGGTTGTTCAGGGGCTTGGATCAACTGTTCCCATTGCTGATCCAACGTGTTGGGATCAAAGGTGGGCAAACTGGCCAAGGCCAACACTTCACCCGTCGGCACGTCTAGGACAATGGCCGCTCCGCGATACCCCTGCATTGCTTGGATCACAGTGGTTTGAATGGTGAGATCAAACGTTAGACGGATGTCATAACCACGTTGGGGGCGATGAAGGATGTCGGTCTGGAAATACGCCTCTGGTGATCGTTGGAGATCATCTCCGCGTAACAAGGCATTAAAAGCCGCTTCTGCGCCACTTTCACCATAACGTAAGCTATAGTAACCCAAGGCGCTGTTCATGGACGGATGTAAAAATTGACGTGATACCCAACCATTGGCCGCTTGAACCGATTGCACCAACAACTCACTGTGACGATCGTAAATATCACCGCGCACAATTGAAGCACGATCATCTACTAAGCGCGGGTTATCCTCGCGTTGCAGAATGGTATCAGCACCCACAATCGCCCAATAGGTAGAGGCAAAGATCACCGCCAGAAACGCCATAATCAGCCCGATCAAAAGCCGTTGAACCTCACGCGCAAAGGGCATTAGCTACGCTCTCCACAAGATAAACGCAACAATAGCCCGGCGATGATAAAACTGATCAAGAGTGAACTCCCACCATAACTAATGTAAGGGAGGGTGACTCCGGTTAACGGGACAAGTTTGAGAACCCCACCCATGATCAACAGACTTTGGATCGCTAACAGAGCGCTTAAACCAATGGCGAATAACGCATAAAAGGGGCGATCTTGATGTAAAGCGCTCACACGAAAACCGCGCACGATCAACAGCATAAAACAGAAGATCATCGCAATGATCCCGAACAAACCCCATTCTTCGGCCAAGGCGGCAAACACAAAATCCGAATGTACCACCGGAATAAAGGTCGGATTCCCTTGTCCGACTCCTTGCCCAAAGATTCCACCGGCCGCAAAGGCCATGAGACTCTGCACAATTTGATAAGCGCGGCCTTCTGCTTCAATCCAAGGGTTGATCCAAATATCAATGCGTAGACGTACCACACTAAACAAATAATAGGCCGCAAATGCCGCCAATACTGTGAGGAAGCCCCCGCTCACCAGAATCCACAGATACCCACTCGCAACATATAACAGGATGATGAACACCATAAAAAAGACCACCGCTGTCCCTAGATCGCGTTGCCACACAGCGATAATCACCGCTAGTAGCCACATTAAAATCATTGGGCCAATGATGCGAGGCGAAAGCGGTAAATGCCGATGATCGCGTAAGTGTTCAGCGCGTAAAAGCGGGTATTGTTCAGCGAGATAACTCGCTAAAAAAGCCACCAAGATCACTTTTAACGCTTCTGACGGCTGAAAAAATAATCCCCCAAAGCCAAGCCATAATTGGGGAGCGGTCTCTTGTCCGGTGGGATTGGTGCCGAATAAAATGGTGCTGATCAACAAGATCAGACCGCCGATCAATAAGGTGTAACGATAGCGTTTTAGCCAACGCATCAGATAGGGAAATTCGGCGGTCAAAAACATCATGATCACCGAGACGATCAACCAAATGGCTTGACGATCCGCGAAACGCGGTGCGAGTCGATCGATAATCACCAATCCCCAACCACTTAGGAACATCACCAACGGAAAAATCAGCGGATCACGATTGGCAAGATAACGATGTAACAGCAAATGCCCACCGATCGCGCAACCAATCCAGATCAAGAGCGGCAACCACTCGATCAAGTTGTTTGAAGATCGTAGTAACATCAAGGCCGAAAAGTTGATCGCGATGAAGCCACCGCCGATCAATAACAATAAGCGCTCGGTCTGACTTTCGCGTGAAAGCTCTAATTCGTCGGTCTTTAGCGCAAGGTCGGTGGCACTTTCGTCCATAGTTATCCGTTGGCGAATCGCCGCGCTAAGATCGGGGCGAGTTTTTCACGGAGTGCGGGATCAATGGCGTTCGGGTGGGTTTGCAATGCGTCATCTAAAGCGGTATGGGCGGCATAATGTGCCGATAGGTCAATTTGCTCGATCGCATGGACTAGCACTTGTTGGACATTGGCGATGTTATGGCGCATGGTTTCGATCACCATTTCCACGGTGACCGGTGTCTCATGCCAGACATCGTAATCGGTGATATGAGCGAGTGTGGCATAAGCGATCTCCGCTTCACGCGCTAAAAATGCTTCGGGGGAAGTGGTCATGCCGATAATGCTACATCCCCATTGGCGGAAAATTTGACTTTCGCCACGGGTGCTAAAACGCGGGCCTTCGATGATGATAAAGTTCCCGCCATAGTGCGCTTGAGTCGTTGTCACTTTCTGCGCGGATCGATAGATGATCTGGCTTAACTCTACGGAAAACGGATCTGCAACCGAGACATGCCCGACTAAACCACGTTGAAAAAACGAACGGCCTCCGCGTGGCAACTTGGTATGATCAAAAATTTGATCCGGAATCACCAGATGACCCGGCGCGTAATCCTCTCGGAGTGAGCCACAAGCGTTGACCGCGATGCAAAAGCGCACACCTAAGGTTTTTAAGGCGTAGATATTGGCTTGATACGGGACATCGCTAGGGGTATAGGTATGTCCTACACCATGACGCGGTAAAAACGCGACTCGTTTTCCTTGTAGTGTTCCGATCACCAGATCGGCGCTCGGTTTTCCGAAAGGGGTATCGATTGAAACAGTTGTTTTATCAGAGATCTGCGGCATGTTATATAAACCAGAACCACCGATCACACCAATGCTCACATTTTCCATCGTTTGAAAGTCTCCTACTCCTACATCGTAGCGCGAGTCGCGCCGCCATCAACTGCTAAGGCCACGCCGTTAATAAATCCGCCTGCGGGTGAACAGATAAATACGGCGGTGTTGGCAAATTCTTCAGGGGTGCCAATCCGCCCTAAGGGGATCTCACCCGCTGATTTAGCGCGTTCTTCTTCGGGGGTGGAATGATTGCGATCGGCCCGGGATTGCATCAGATGTGTGACGCGCTCTGTATCGGTAATCCCGGGTAAAATGCTGTTGACACGGATCTGATCTTTGCCTAATTCAAGTGAGAGTGTTTTGGTCAAGCCGATCACGGCCGGACGTATGGCATTCGATAAGGTCAAATTTGCTACGGGTTGTTTGGCTGCGATCGATGTCACGGTTAAGATCGCTGCGCGAGAAGATTGACGCAAATAGGGCAGGGATGCTTGGATCAGATACACGGCGCTCAGAAAAGTTAATTGGATTGCTTGATCCCAGGTGGTCGCATCAAAATCATCAAAACCGCCGGCTGGTGGGCCACCCGCGTTTACGATCAGGATGTCAAGTCCGTTCAGGGTTTCGGCGGCATTTTTAACCAGACGTTGCGCCGCGCTCACCTCTGATACATCCCCGGCAAAGGTATAGACCGGATGACCGCTTTTTTCCACGATGTGAGCGGCGGTTTGTTGCAATTTCTCTAGGTTACGGCTGTTGATCACCACTTGCGCGCCTTCTAAGCTAAATCGCTCCGCAGTAGCTGCGCCTAACCCCTGACTCGCGGCAGTCACTAAAACTTTTGCACCTTTTAACCCTAGATCCATTGTGTTAGGTCTCCAAGTTCACACGATAACGAATGTGACCGATCCCGATCATGTCGCCATTGGTGATTACAACGGGCTTGGTGATCGCGATGCCGTTTAGAGTCGTGCCGTTGCGACTCCGCCGATCTTCTAACCACCATTGACCATTGCGGCGCGTGATCAACGCATGTTCACTACTGGCAAAGGTATCCTCAATACGGATCGTGTTGGTGGGCGATCGTCCGATACTGGTCAATGGCAGTAAGGGATAGATGTCCCCTGTCAACACATAGGCACCCTCGATCTCTTGCATCACGATCAAGCTGCCATGTGCGCGTCGACTGGCGGTGATTTGACTCATGGTCGCACGATAATCGCGCCAAATGACCCAAATCAGTACCAAAACCAGCAATAGCAGTATGAGCGCCGAAAGAACGCGCAACCCAAATAAAATGATGGCTAAGTCCACAAGCGCCTCAAACCACCGGATCAAGCAGATCGGTTTGTGTCAGATGCGAGTCATCTAAGGGATGGTCGATCATGTAGAGCAGTTGGGTTTTGCCGATCAGGATCACATCTCCGGTTTGTAATTGATGCTCTTTGATCTGAACATTGTTGACCCATGTCCCCCCTTGACTGTGGACATCAAACAGGATATACGCCCCAAAACGCCGTCTAAGTTGCAGATGATGACGTGAGACATAGGGATCATCCAAGATGATGTCATTATCCCGATAACGCCCGATGTTGATGATGTCCTGCTCTAAACGCAAGGAACGCTCCCCATTGATCAATAGAAAAGCGTTTAAGGGTGCGTTGGAGGGCGGATCTTGTAATGGGATCAAGACTCGTTGCATCCCGGTGGTGCTGTTTTCGGGGCGATCGGTGTGATCGGCATTGACCGTAAGATGCTTTTTATCAACTTGATCATCTGGGAAAAATTCGATGATCGGCGCGTTGTTGAGCTTGTAACCGGTTTGCATCGCCAACATGATCAAGTGTTGACCTAAAGCGGCTTGGAGATTGGGTTGCTGATTTAAGAGGTGTTGATGGATGTGTGGATGAAAGCGAATCCGATAATGGTCAGGTGCGAGTAAGCGATCGCCTGTGCCATCTGGTTTAGCGTTGTCCTCCATAGCACGCGCTAGTTGTAAGGCGATGTCTTGGGCGCGTAATTTTTGTCCAAAAAAATTGGCAAAAGCGCTCTCGACCAGGCGCTCTATGTTGGCCTCGAATCGTGAGATCTGTTCTTCATTCATGTTTGCCATTATAGCGAACGGATTAAAAGGCTACAATGCGAAATCGAACCTATGAGGATGGTCTAATATTTTAATGCCGATGAATGACAACGACAACGAAACACCCATGGTTAGATCTACTTAGACTTAAGAGGGATGCACTTGTTGAAAAACGGTGCTTCAGCCTTCGTATAGGTGAGAGATCACCGGAAAAAAACGAAACAAATGAGGGCGCAAGATTACGCCCTCATCCATTCAACGTTTTATTGAAGACCTGTTTGAACGGTGGGTAAGTTTTCGGCCCAAGTATCAAAGATCTCAAAGGTGGTGCCTTCTGCCTCACGTTGTTCGGTGAGCCAAGCACTAAAGGCCTCGGCCTGACGTTGTTCGATCTGATCTTCTTCTAAATCGCGTTCTTCACGTCCGCGCACTTGGAAGATGTGGAAGTTGCCGTCAATTTCGACAGGGCCGATCAAGGCCGCGATTTCAGTGGTCTCTAATTGCGTCCTCACCACTTCAGGGTAGGTAAAGAGCGGTTGCCAACCCAGTTCGCCGCCAAGGTCTTTGGTCGCTGCATCTAATGAGAGCGATTGAGCCAGAGTCGCGAAATTTTCACCGCTTTGTAAGGCGGTCAATACATCTAACGCTTCTTCTTGTGTGGCCACTTGAATCCGACGCGCATCCACAAACAGGGCGGTCGTGCCGGCCGTCGCAACCGTTTCGGCGACTTTATCGCGTAAAGTTAACGCACGGAAATAATCGTAAATGTCGCTACGGCTCACACCTGTGAGATTTTGAATGTTATTGAAGAACTCATCCCGATTGGTGAGATAGTTACCTTCAACTTCGGTCGCGCTTAAGGTCGGAGTCGGTTCAGTGGGCGCGGCGGTGATGTTGAGGGTGGCCGTTGGCAACGTGCCGTCGGGCGGGAGAGTCTCGGTAGCGGTGGCCGTTGGAATCGGGGTTTCAGTTGGGATCGGTGAAGGGGTGGGTGAGACAAACGGCGTAGGGGTAATGGTTTCGGTGGGGGTAGCGGTGGGTTCAACACCGATTAACGCGGTTTCAGCCGGATCATAGTTAAAATATTCGTTGATTTTGGCTTCAACTTCTTCATCGGTGACGGTGATCCCCAAGTTTTCGGCGGCGCGGGCCACAATGCGATCATCGATCATATCGTTGAGAACACGCAAGCCCAAGGTATCGACAAATTGCACCTCATTGTAACGGGTATTAAACGACTCTTGTTGGGATAAAAATTGGAAGGCTTCGTTGATCCCTCCAAACAAACCCGCCATTTGATTTAGTTCATTGCTGATTTGGGAACTTAAGAGTGCGTGTTCGATGCGAACCCGTTTTTGAAATTCAGCGACGTTAATCGTTTGATTGTTGACGGTTGCGACACCGGTGTTCGGACGGATCAGCGCCTCATACCCTAACGCGATCACGAGTAGGAGCACGATCACCACCGCAGCGACTGAGACCCCTAACAAGATGATCCGTTGTTGTTCGGCTTCTTGTTCGGCTCTAGAACGATAGGCCTTAAGTGGTTCACCGCGTTTAAGTTTCGAGGCGGGGTTAGGGTTCGGTGTTGAGGGTGAAGGTGATGCTGATGTAGGTGTAGGTGTAGGTGTGGGTGTCCCAGTGGTGGGTGTCGTCGGTTTGGGGGGTTTAGGCCCGCCAACCTTGGGCATCCCGGTCGTTTGGCGTTTTCGTGCCATAAAGACAAGACTCCTTATTTGATCATCAGGAAGGGCATAGTCAGATCAGCTGCTATGCCCCTGAGCGTTAGTCGTTGGTATTGATAAATGGCAACAAAGCGAGATGCCGGGCGCGTTTGATCTCGCGGGCAAGTTCACGTTGGCAACGGGAACAGTTCCCAGTTTGACGACGGGGTTTAATTTTGCCCGATTCGGTGATGTAACGCTTTAAAGTATCGACATCTTTGTAATCAAAGCATTTGCCTTCTGGGCAATAAGTGCCTTGACTACGAGGGCGGCGGCCGCCGCGGCGTTTACCGTCCTCTTGACCGTCGTCATCGTGACGGTCATCACGGTGGTCTCTGTCTCGATCCATCTTAGTTTCTCCTAAATGAAGTTGAATGAATAGTGCTAGAAGGTGTAATCACCGTCGTCTTCGGTTTCGTCTAGGTCAAGTTCGTGATGTTGGGAACGACGATCACCCAACAGGATCATTTCATTGGCAACGAGTTCAGTGCGAAAATGTTTTTTACCGCTTTCATCTTCCCAACCGCGAGTTTGTAAACGCCCTTCAATATAGACTTGTTGGCTTTTGGTCAAATGAGCTTTGCAAATTTCGGCCAAGTTGCCCCAAGCGACCACGTTAAACCATTCGGTTTCTTCACGGCGTTCACCTTCAGCCGAAACCCAACTGCGACTGGTAGCTACACTAAAACTGGTCACGGCGCGTCCACTTGGCGTATAACGCATTTCCGGTTCGCGCCCGACGTACCCAATAATCATGACTTTGTTTAACCCGCGTCCCATGGCTTTACCCTAGACTGGCTCGGACGGATCTTATTCGTCGGCGCGTACCAATAAGTGGCGGATCACGCTGGTTGATAACCGGAGGTTGCGTTCCAGTTCCGCGATATTTTCGGGATCGATGTCAGCCTCAACATAGATGTAGTTGCCTTCGCGTTGCTTGTCGATCTCATAAGCTAAGCGCCGCCGTCCCCAACGATCCACTTTGGTGATCGTTCCCGAACCGTCTGTTTCGATCCAACCACGCACTTCGTCAATCACTTCGTTCGTGTTTTGTTCGTTAGAATCGATCTTTAAGATAAACGTTAATTCGTACTTGCGTTTCACGGAAAAATTATCCTTTCCATGGAATTGCCTCGCATCAACGCGGTGCGCGTTGTGTGAAGCGGAAAGCGAAAGAGAAGCGCGAAAATCCGCGCTAAGTGGCAATATCCTACACGGGTTAAGGGGTTTAATCAAGCGTAGATTATCGTGATAGGGGGATCAATGATCTAAAACAGGCGTTTTAAGCTGATTCGCCGCTTGTGCCATGATCAACCGTGAACTGGTGAGCGCTAAAGCGGCAGTGATCCAAAACAGCGTGATCGAAGCGTGAAAATCGAATCGGAAATAATACAGATCCGCGATCCCATTGATTAAAGCTGTGACCAATGCGACATGATAGCCTAAATGGATCGCATCTAATTCTGGGTCATGTTTAGCGTAGCGCCATGCCCGAAACCCGTAGATCAAAATGGCGAGCATGGTGGTGACATAGATCGCGACTCCGACGAGTCCGATCTGATTGGCCATAATCAGGTACATACTTGCGACACTGGTATATAAGCCGATGCGTGGCGTGCCAGTGAAGCCCACACCGAACACGGGAAACTCACTGATCAATCGTAGCGAGTCGGTGTATTCCCCGATCCGCATTTGAGTCGCAAGATCACCGCCCGTAAACGCATCCAAAAAGCGTTCCACATAACCTTGTGTTTGTGGCAATAGGAAAATTAACCCAACCGCTAAGACCAGAATCGGGATAAAACGGCGATAACGCGCAAGGGCGATCAACAACAACCCGAAACCAAAGGCCGCCATTGAAGTGCGCGAATAGGTCAAAAATAGCGCGATGCCCACGAAGGCTAAGACCAAAAAGGTCAAAAATCGGTAACGCAAAACCGGACGTTGCGCGAATACTTGTGGCGCGATCATGGATGCAGCGATCGCTAACGCGCCGCCTAAGGTGTTGGGATCTACCCATGTCCCGATCGCACGTTCGGCCAAAGCAGGATTCGATTCAATGTAACGAATAATGCCTGCGTTGGGATAACCAATGCGTGATAAAGCACCTAAAATCTGTTCGGCAAGCGTATTGGGAAGCGCATATAAGACCAACGTGATCACCGCTTGTAATCCCACAAGGATGATCACCACCAACACAAGGCGGCGCAAGGTTTGACGATCGCGCAAGAGATCGACAAAGATAAAGGTGAGGCTAATACTCAACAAGGTTTCGGCAAATTGGCGGATGACGTTGGCGGTTGGCGCGCCCCATTGTAAGCCTAAGGCAAACGCTAGGAGCAGCCATAAGATGTACAACGCGATCAACGGGTGAATCGGGGTGAGTTGAATCCGTTGACGTTTACCCGTCATCCATTGGGCTAAATACACCACGATGAAACCACCGATCGCCACATCTAAGAAGGTTGGGCGAAAGCCGATGCTAAAGGGCAAGGTTGCAAAGGGCAATAACATCAACACAAAAATCAGCAAATACAACGCAGCGGACACACTGGTGATCACATATAACCCGGCCAATATGCCGATGATCGCACTAGCCACGATCAACGGGTTGATTACGGCCACCGCAACCCCAAGAATCGCTCCCAAAGCGCCGATCAGTAACCCGATCAACACGGCATAAACGCGCCGATCAAGCGACATAAACCAAGTTTGCAGTGATTCGTTAGTCAACATGCGAGTTACGTTTCGTTAAACGACGAACGACAAGGATTCCTGTCAGTATAATGAGCGCAAGCCATGTTACCAGACTCAGAATCGCACCGATCTGATAACTGAGCGGGTTAAACACAAGATTCACCTCATGGATACCCGCCGGAACGGTGAGTGCCATTAGCCCTCCGTAGGCACGTAAGATCGGGGTCGGTTGACCGTTGATCGTCGCCTGCCAACCGGGGTAATCGACATGCGCGAGGGATAAGATCGCCGGAGTCGGTGAATCTACCACAATCGTGAGTTGCTCCGGTTGATAACGGGTGATCGTCGCGCCGGCATTGGTGGGGCGCGCCTCTGGCAGATCAAGCGCGATCTCTTGATGTAGGATCGCGATCTCACGCGGATTAAAAGCGGGATCGGCTAAGCGTTGACGGGCCACCGTGTCATTTTCGACGATCACATACTGGTAGAGCAGATGTGCATAGGGGCGCGGCGCGGTCAATTGATGTAAGCGCACCGGCCCCAGTGAATCCGTGCCTTCAGCCAATACGACTCCCGGCACAGGAAGCGCTTGCCAATCAGAATAAACATAGCGCACGGAAAACAACTCCCACGCGATCTCATCAGGGAGTCCGTATTCGACAATTGCTTGGACTCCGGTCAAAAAGAGTGGGCTGATGCCATGAATATCAGCGATCCCATAAAGGCTACCGTAGTTTGCACCTAACACGCGCAACCCGTCCACCCGAAACGGAAGATCACGATCGGCTAAGGGCGGATCAAGCAATGGAGAGCGCTGTAATTGCGCGGAGGCGGGGATCGGATCGTAACTGCTCTGATGATCTAAGTTGACTGAAAACAATTCAAATACCAGTAAGATCGCGATCAAGATCCACCGAGTCGGCGCGGGCATTGAGACGGACAATAACCCGATCAACGCAAATGTGATCAAGGCGGTGAAGATGACGATCGCGATCCATGTGCTGTAGAGATCGCGATCGCCGATCCATGCGATGAATAGCAAGAGGGCGATCGCGCTACAGATCGCCTGTAAAACAGCTAAGATCAGGCGAGTCCGTTTAAGTAAATCCTGTGAAACATGATCGATCAAATAGGCGATCCCTAATCCAGCGAGGATTGCCAAGCTATGCGCGATCAAGTAAGCGGCGCGTTCTTGCCCACGGAAAAAGCGTAAACCGGGGATCAAGTTGTAGATCGCGTCGAATAACGCTGTGTTCCCCCCGAAACTTAGGATCAAAGCAAACAGCGCAACCGCTCCCCAAAAGAGCGCATTAGGGGCTTTACGCCAAAGTGCGATCAAGGCAAGCGTAAGCCCGACAATGCCCACATACAGCGGTGAAAATAAACTCACCACGCCGGGGAATACCAGTTGAATCAAATCTTGTAGGGGAAACCCGCCGCTTTTTGCCTCAAAGCCAAGATCGCTACGTGAGGTCAATAAGAGGTACTCCAGCCCCGGTAACAAGGTGACAGCGACCACTCCCACCGCGATCACCCCGAATAAAGCGATCCCGATCGCCCAGACGCGCCAAGAAAATCGATAGGTTCGGTAAATAAAATAGGCGATCAACAAATAGGTGAGGAAGAAACTGGTTTGTGGATGTCCGGCTAACCATGAGAGACCTAAGGCCCATCCAGTGAGGATCAACCAAGTCCACCGGATCGGCGTGACGCGAGTCGACTCGTAGATCCCTAATAAGGCCAAAGGCAACCATACACCAGCCTCTAAGAGGGCAAGTTGCAACGGGGGATAACCGCTCATATACCCCCCATAGCCCCCGATGATCGCTGCCACGACTCCAGCTAAGGGTCGTCCGGTCATGCGGCGGACAAAAAGATACATTGCTAATGTGTAAAACAAAACGTGAAAGGTCATCTCTAATTGGAGCGCATGATATGTCCAACCTGTTCCGGTGATCGATGCTAAGGCAATGGTCACCAGACGTGGCGGGTAAAAGACGGCCGCTTGGGTGTCCGCGATAAAGGGAAGTCCACCATTGTTATACGGATTCCAGAGCGGCACTTCACCCTGACTCCAACGCGCATATTGATACCCCCCAAAAGCGACAAATTGACCGGAAAAATCTCCCTGTTTGAGCGAGGCCTGATCGGCGGCGATCGGGGTGAATAAGCGCCAAAAAAACAGCAACCATAAGGCGATCAACGCGATGATCGCACGGGTATCGGGTGAGATGCGAATGCTCATGGGGTGGATCTCGGCGGTAAGATGCGGATGCGGCTCAAATAGATCAAGTTATCGGCCGTCTGCCCCACCTCCGGCACAATTTGCAGACGCGGAAAATCGGGATCAGGTAGGTAAAGGCCGATCTCTAATTCGTAAATGCCGGGTAACGCATCTGGGTAAACGGTTAAGGTGTGGGAGTCGATGATCAATTCATCGGGAGTCCATGTGGTGGTTGGGCGTGTCCATGCCACGGGCATCGCATTCGAGTCGGCGTATTTGGTGAGTGTTTGCGGCTCAATGATGTTGGCGAATACCACATAATCGCGGGTGATCGGGCGCAGTCCACGCCAATAGAGCGTCAAAGTGAGCGCTTCACCGGGTGCGGCACTCAATCGATCGAGATCATAACCAACTAACGCGATCTGATGATCAAAGTTAATATTCAGCGGATTCGGCATTGTCGAGTCGGGATCGTAAGGATCTAAGGTGATCGTACCGATCGTATACATCTCATCCCCGTTTGGTAAGGTGAGTCGTTCGCCTGTGGTGAGATCGTACCAACCGACATTCACGCTTAAGGTGTTGGGCGTGAAGGCCGTGCGCGGAGTCAAGATCGCTAACGGGTTGATCCATGCGAAACCCGGGGTTAGATCGGCGGTCGCCAGTTTACCCCCGCCCGGATAAACATCCCGTTGACCGATGATTACGCCGTCAGGGGTCAATAAATGCACAAACAGACTCCAATTGCGATCGGTGGGGCGGAGCATCTGCCAATCGATCTCGATCAGCGCGTGATCGCCGGGGCGGATATTCGGGGTGATGATCCGGACGGCCTGTAAACCGAATGTATCGGAGAAGATCGCTTCTGGGGATGTAACGGGGATCTGGGCCGGCTTGGCATAAGCGGGAGCGATGATCAAAAAAGGCGCGGAAAGCATGATCGCGGCGAAATAAAAACTCACGTAACCGAGTAAGATCGGACGGAAACGTAACCACCATGACAAGCCCACGGCCATCCATAACGAGAGCGATGATAAGGCGATAAACACAAGGCGGCCTTGTGAGCCGGGGGTTTCGGTCGTCCAACGGATCAATGAGATCATCGTTAACACAGGTAGGATCAGGGTGATCGCCACGGCTAACCAACGAGTCAGCGTCCAAGTCTGTTTGATTGCCCTGTTTATCAGAAACACCAACGCGCTTAGCAGTGAAAATAAGCCGATCGCGTCAAAAAACATATAGAGCATATCCGGTAACAGGATGTTGATGCTGCCATACGCGCCCCAATAAGACCGCAAAAAGCTAAAGCGCTCTGTCCAAAGTTGATCCCAAGTGGCCGGCGGGTTGCGACGACCGACAATATCCAAAAACACATTGAGTCCGGTCGGATCACCGTAAAGTTGAAGATTGCGAAGATACCACCACCCGGCGATCAAGATCGTAAGGCCGCCCGAAATCGCGCCGCCGATGATCAAGGGGCGGTAATCACGCAACCGTAAACTTAGGATCAACAGGACAAGCGCGATCACCGGAATAAAAAAGCCGATGCTCAATTTTGAGAGCAATCCCGCCCCTGTCACCACCCCTAATAGCGCATAATGGTGCCAAGGGGGAGCGGTCTCACGCTTAACGAAACGCACAAGGATCAAGGCCAGCCCGTTTCCTAACAAATTCGAGAGGTTGTCGTTGCTCACCGATGCGCTGATCAATACAAACATCGGCAAAAACGCATTCAACGCGGCCGCACCAATCGCGATCCATGGATGTTCAGGGAAAACCTCACGCGCAAGCTGATAGGTGATCCAGATCGTGCCGAGTCCTAATAAGAGTGAGAACACCCGCAAAAGGTAAACCGCTAAGGCCGTGCCTTGAAGCGGTGTGTCGGGGCGATGCACGATTAAATTGGCATTGCCATCTGGTTGGGCATAACCGACCGCGGCATGAGGATTCATCCGGCGTAATGCAGTCATATCGGAAGTGTCGATTCCGGCGGTGAGCGCGGCGCTGATCAGATAATACAAGGGCGGTTGATTGCCTTGCTGTCGCCATGGGGTATCGATCGCTCGATCTTGTACAGGTAAGGCGAATTGATGCGTCGCTATGTACTGTACGACGGGATAATGCCAAGGCTCATCCCACACTTCCATGATCGGCGAAGCGACTAGATGTAAAATCCCGCCGATGAGATAAATCCCTATGATCGCAAATAAAAATAGCCGTTGATTCACCGTTGCGCCTCGATTACTTGTCGGAAAAAGTCCGCGTTGGCCCTCGCGATCGGCCCCCACGCAAAAGTTTCTTTAAGTTGCGCTGCCCCATGCCGAAGTTGTGCGCGCAAGTCCCGATCCCGATACAACACCTGTAAGACCGCGGCCAAGGCGGGTATGTTGTTCGGTGCGATCAACATCAGGTTATCCGCGTTGCGAAAGGGCGGGATCGAAACGCGGGGTTTGGTGCTAACGATCGCTGTTTCATGGGCGATCGCTGCCATTAAACTACTGCGCCGATACGATGCCCCGTCCAAAAAAGGTAACGCGATCACATCCGCTGCTGCAAAATAAGCACTCGCGATCGTGTCCTCTACATACCCTGTCCAATGGACGCGATCCGTCAAATTTGAACTTGCAATCCACTGATCAAGCTGATCGGCATAAGCGCTGTTGGTCGGATCACTTGCACCCGTGCGACCACCGATCATCAAGAGTTGAAAAGGATAACCCGCCGCTACTAATTGGCTCAAAGCGGATAATAAGATGTTCACTCCCTTGCTGTGATTGATGAAACCAAAATGGGCGATCACAAAATCATCGGGGGATGCTCCGAAACGCCCACGCCATTGTTCGCGATCATACGCCTCTGGTAACGCGGTGTGAACACTGCTGCCGATCGGGATCAAGGTCTGTTGACGGTGATCGCGCAAGCGGGTGAGATCCTCATGATTGGTGGCGATCACCCCGGCGGAGGCCCGAGCGAGACGCATCACGATCCAATCCCGTAAGCGGCCGGCCTTGGGAAAAAGATAGGGAAACCGCAGATCGTGAAAGGTGGTGATCACCGGTGCGGCCCGTACCATTTCCGGCATGAAGTGGATAAACGGGGACATTTGATACGCGGCCGTCTGATAATGCAGATTCACGATGTCCAATTGTTCACGGCGCACCCAGTTATCGATCGCTTTGAGCGCGGCGTAACGCCAACGTCCGCGATGATGCGTCACCGGAATTGCGGGATCATCGGATTGCCCTTGGGGATCGGTGTAAATCATGACCGAATGCCCTTGCGCGCTCAAGGTTTGTGCCAAAATCCGACAATGAGCGGCGATCCCACCTTGCATCGGCGGGTATTCTCCAGTGACTAAACCAATCCGCATCTTAACGGCCTTTAAGGCCCGAACGTAACACTTGACGATAAGCTGCGACGCGCTCTTTACGTAACGCGGGCTTGAGGCCTAACCACCCCTTCACGGTTTCGATCAAGATCTGCCAGACATAATTGGCTAACAGGAAAATCCGTAAGGGCGTGGCGAAACTCCTACCATGATACTTACGAAAATAGCGGAGTTTACTCTCTTGGAAGTGAATGTGCTTACGCCCAACCACTTGTTCCGTACTTTTTCCGCCATGATGCACAATTTGCGCTGTGCCTAAAAAGACCACTTGCCAACCGCGATCTTTGGCACGCTTGCACCAGTCTAACTCCTCAAAAAACATCACATAATCCGGATCAAGCCCGCCGATCTGTTCGTACACCTCATGGCGGGCCATGATCGCCGATCCTTGCACCCAATCCACCGATAGGGTAGCGCGATCCGGCGCATCATTCACGTAAAAATGATCTAACCACGCTTTGGGAGTCCACGCTTGTAACCAAGTACTCTCGAAGAACGCCAACTTTTTATCGGGAAAGCGACGGCGCGATGATTGTGTCGTCGTGCGATCGCTGTTTAAGGTGTGTGGTCCGAGGATTCCGACTTCGGGATGCTCATCTAGATAGGCGATCATTTGCGGGATCGCATCCCCGATGATCTCAGTGTCTGGGTTCAATAGGAACAGATAACGGCCACGAGCGATCGCGAGTCCCAGATTGTTACAACGGGTGAAACCTAAATTTTCGGTTTGAGCGGATAAGTGAACTTCCGGATAATCGCGCTTGATCCGTGCTACGGTGTCATCTTGGCTTGCCGAGTCTACGACGATCACCTCCATTTGATACGGGCCGGCGCTGTTTCTAAGCGAGTCTAAACAGGCCGTCAAGAGATCGGCCACATTCCAACTGACAATGATCACCGAAAGATCCATGTGTTTTAGTTCACTCCGTAACGAGACAACGCACGGCATTTTACCAATGTTTTACAGTTTGCGAGAGGTTTAATTACATTTCGGCCGGATGATCAAGGTATCAAGTCTGATTGAGAATTTGTACAAAGGAGAGGCTACCATGACTGTCAAACGTTTTACCCTACTTTTGGTGATGATGGCGCTGTTGGTTTCAGCGGTGGGGGTGGTGAGCGCGCAACCGGGTCGTCCGGGGGGGGATGGTGATGGGCGAGGCGGACGGGGTGGACACCACCACGGACGGATGGAACGGATGGAACGGATCGCCGGAGTCGCGTTGGTGCGATTGGTCGCAGAAGAAACCGGATTGACTCTTCCACAAGTGATGGAACAAGTGCGCGATGGGTCAACTTTAGCAGAGGTGATCACGGCCAACGGTGGGAATGTGGATGACGTAAAAGCGCAAGCGATCGAACAAGCGACGGAATGGATCAACGATCAAGTGGACAATGGTCGCATCACCCAAGAACGCGCCGATGAATTGATCGCCGATCTAGACACTCGGATCACTGAAGCGTTAAACTTTGACCGTCAACAAGCGCAATTGGAACGCTTGGTGGTGATGGAAGTGGCCGGCGAAACCGGTTTAACAATGCGCGAAATTGTGGAAGAATTGCGCGCCGGAAAAACCCTCACCCAGATCTTGACGGAAAACGGTGAAGATGTGCAAGCGTTTACCGATCAAACGATCGCACAAGCGGAACGCCGCCTGAATGATTTAGTGGCTAACAGCATGATCACGCAAGCCGAAGCTGATGAACGTCTCGCCACCATCCGCGAACAATTGCCCATGATCCTTGAGCAAACCTTTGACTTACCAGAAGCTCCGATGGGACGACACCAAGGCCCCGGCATGTAAATGTCGCTAGACTGACAAACGAAACAGGCGATCCGCGTTTTGTGTGGTCGCCTGACCCATCTCCTCAAAAGACACTTGTTTGACACTCGCAAGCCGATCGACAATCAATGGGATGTAGATCGGCTGATTGCGTTCTCCGCGATGTGGGATCGGAGTCAAAAATGGCGCATCGGTTTCCACAAGCAAGCGATCGATCGGCACTTGCGCGGCAATGCGACGGGTCTCCTCCGCATTTTTATAGGTGATCGGGCCGGTGAACCCCAAGTAAAAGCCGATCGCTAAGATCCGTTCGGCGATCGCCATGTTGGCCGAAAACGAGTGCATTACACCGGGACGCGAACGTAAGGACTCCGGTAGCGTTTTGACCCATGTCTCTAAGATCGCGGTGACATCCTCGCTTGCTTCACGATTATGGATGATCACGGGTAAGGCTAATTCAGCAGCGAGAGTCAATTGCGCCTCAAACGCGGCGATTTGCGCGTCCTTGGGGCTTTTGTCCCAATAGTAATCTAACCCGATCTCACCGATCGCGATCACTTTCGGTTGTCTGGCAAGTTCACGGATTTCGGCAAGGTGATCCGGTTTAAAGTGGGCGGTGCTGTTGGGATGAAACCCAACAGCCGCAAATACCCCTTGATAGCGTTGGGCCTGCTCGACCACCTTGCGACTATTTTCCAAGTCAAGGCCGGGGTTGATCACCCGCGTCACCCCTTGTCCTGCGGCATTGGCTAAAACCGCATCGCGATCCTCATCAAAGCGATCAAAATCGAGATGACAGTGGGTATCTACCAATTCAACCAGAGACAATGCTTACTCACCCCCGCGTTTCAGCGTTTGTAGATCGTGTTCCACCATCATTTGTACCAAGCCCTCAAAGCTGACTTCAGGTGACCAGTTGAGGATGTGTTTCGCTTTCGACGGATCACCGATCAAGAGATCCACTTCAGCGGGGCGCATAAAACGCTCATCCTGCACGACATAATCTTTCCAATTCAGATCTAAGGTGCTGAAGGCGACCTCTAATAGACGTTCAACCGAGTGCGTTTCTCCAGTTGCGACCACAAAGTCATCGGGGACGGGCTGTTGTAACATCATCCACATGGCCTTGACATAATCACCCGCGAAACCCCAATCGCGTTGCGCGTCCAGATTGCCCATGCGGAGTTCTTTAGCGAGATGCAGCTTGATCATCGCGGCGTGGTAGGTGACTTTGCGCGTCACAAATTCAAGCCCACGGCGCGGAGAGTTGTGAATCCACCCTTGCCCGATTCCGGCGTGAAACGTGCCACTTTCCGTCGCAAAATCGTAGAGCCAATCGGTATAAGCGATCGGCGTGGCTTGTGTCACCCGATCCAAGGGCGTTTGCCCATGATCCGCGATCAGATGATAACGTGTTTGATCGAATTGGATCGTGATCGCTTGGCTGTAAGTGGTCGCGATCAACCAATACAGGCCGGCCGCTAAAACTTCGGTGGCCGAGTCAAACAGACGGATCGACTCGAAACCTTGTAAGAAGGCTAAACGGGAAGCGTGATCGGCGTTGAGAATGCGTTGCGGAATCCGGGCTAGATCGTCTTGCGCGATCGTCACGCCTAATTGATACGCCTCATCGGGGGAGAGTGTCCACAGATTAGGGGGCGTTGGGATCGCTAACAACGCCAATTGATCCCCCGTGCGGACATCACCGGCCGGTTGTTCGATCGGTTGCCCATTTTGGCATACAAACACTTGATGATCGCTCGTGGCATGATAGATCGCACCAGCCGACGCGATCCGATGCACGGTTTTCGCGCCTGTCCCGTTCCAAGTGGCGGTCATGCAGGTGACTTTTGTCCAACCGTGAGCATCCCACGTTTCAAATTGTTGATCTGCGGTGAGCAGAACGCTATGTTTTGTCCCCTGCGTTGAGACCAGATCCGCGATCGGTAACAGATCGATCAAGCCGTCTTTGCGAATAAAGACGGGGGTTGAACCGGTGACACATTCGTGATTAAACAAGATCCCACTGCTGGCATGGATGCCATAGCTTTCGCGATAGTTGACCGTGATCCAATGGCCATAGGTTTTAGCGACACCGTAAGGGCTACGAGGATAAAACGGCGTGGTCTCTTTTTGTGGGACTTCTTGCACTTTGCCGAACATCTCACTAGAAGAAGCTTGATAAAACCGGATCTTGGGGTTGACGGCCATGATCGCATCTAATAAACGGGTGACTCCTAAAGCGGTGACATCCCCGGTAAATACAGGTTGATGCCA
This sequence comes from Anaerolineae bacterium, assembly GCA_025454525.1. GTDB lineage: Bacteria > Chloroflexota > Anaerolineae > Aggregatilineales > Phototrophicaceae > JALOOG01. The sequence goes on from JALOOG010000006.1 coordinate 68,384, forward strand.
TGAGGTTTGCACAAAACTTTGGGCCGCAAGGTTATAGACTTCATCTGGTTGGACTTGCATCAATGCCTTGGTGAGACTGGTTTGATCCCCCATATCACCCGAAATAAGCGTGATGTGATCTTGGATATGGCGAATCCGCTCATATTTTAGGGTGCTGGTACGCCGGACTAACCCAAAGACCTCATAACCCATACTCAACAAAAATTCCGCTAAATATGAGCCGTCTTGTCCGGTGATCCCCGTAATCAGGGCTTTCTTCGGCATTTAATTTTCTCCTATTTGTTGGCGCACGCGCTCTCGGCAGTCTTGTAAAACCTCTTGTAGGGTTTGATCAAAGCGCACGGTGGGAGACCACCCAGTGGCTTGACGCAAGCGCGTGTTATCCCCTACAAGGATGGGAATATTACTAGGGCGTAAGCGTTTCTCGTCAATGGTGACGGTGATCGGCACAGCGGTTAAACTTAACAGGGTGTCGAGGACTTCTTGAATACTATGCGCCTCACCAGACGCGATGTTATAAGCCTCGCCGGGCGTGCCACGCTCCACCAACAGACGGTAAGCGCGCACAATGTCCCGCACATCGGTAAAATCGCGTTGGGCCGATAGATCGCCTACTTGTAACACAGGGGCCTGTTGGCCTGCTTCGATCCGCGCAATTTGCATCGCGAAGGCCGGCACGACAAAACGATCGCTCTGTTTGGGGCCAAAGTGATTAAACGCCCGCGCCCGTAAAATGTGCAGTCCGTGGCTTAAATGGTATTGCAGGCCTAACAGGTCTTGTGTGACTTTGCTCACACTATAAGGACTCGAAGGCTGTAATGGCGCGCTTTCATCGATCGGCACGCGAGTCACGGTCCCATAGATCTCGGCCGATCCGGCGATCAAGATCCGAGTGGTTGGGTGATATTGGATACAAGCTAACGACAAGTTGAGCTGTGGGCGGACGTTGTTTTCTAGCGTCTCCCACGGTGCTTCAAATGAACGTGGGACAAAGGCTTGCCCCGCTAAGTGATAGATCTGCATGGGGGTGATCGCTTGGATCAGATCGGTGACGTGCGTTTCATCGCGTAAGTCGATCTCATGCCAATGATCCACCTCATGGATCTGTTCGCACTCCTTGAGGTTTAACGTTGATCCGTGAAGTTCAAGATCGGGATAACTTTCACGCAAGTGTTGTGCGAGATGTTGCCCGACAAAACCGCTGGCCCCTGTAATTAAAACGCGCACATGCTCTCCGCAGCTAGTGGTGAGTTATCGCAGCATTATAACGGTTTAGAGTCAAGTTGCTATCCTGGACTTACCGGATAACGGATCAACACGATGCGCGGTGAAAACTCTGCCCCGATGGTATAGGCGATCACATCATAGGTAATGTCCGCCTCTAACGTGACATTGCTCACTTGCACCAACCCCGCATTTAACAAGGGATCAACCAAGATGAGATCGTAAGCAGTCGGCGTGAGTGAGGCGAAAGTGACTTCTAGCCGGGTGATCCCTTCAATTAGGTAATCGGTGCCGATCGGCAAGTTAATCGGCACGGGGGTGAAGCGCGGATCGACCGGTGGGGGAAGTTGACCTGAGGGTGGACGGGCCACCAAGTTAAAGACCTGTTCCTCACTTTGTCCGATATTGATAAAACGCAAGCTACTACGCCCAGTTTGGATCGTGAAGCCGCGATCGGTGATCGAATAGAGATTCGCCCCCTCATTGGGGCCGAACAGGATCAAGGTGTAATCCTCTAATTGGGTGACACTCACATCCGCTTGATAGATCACCTGAGTCGTGCCGGAAATACGCACTTGCACGGGTAAACGTCCGGTTAAAACCGGGGTGTGAACTGTGCCTTGACCGTACCCTAGATTGGTGGCGATCGGTTCATTATTGATCACCACATCCACTGAAAATTGTGATTCTAAAGCATTGGTGATCCGTACACGGGTTTGTTGACGCTCTTCAGTCGGATTGAAGTTGGGGCCGGCTAAAGTGGCTTCGATCAAGGCTTCATCGGTCGGGATGATCTCGCTAATGATCACGGGTTGATCGCTACGGCCGGTCAAAATGTACAGATAAGACCGTCCACCTTCCATGTTAAACGAGGGGATGTCCTCGATCACACCGCCATTCGCATCTGCCCAATAGAGGCGATGTGTTCCCATGTTTAAGGGCATGGACGGGCTACCTTGCCCATAAGCGATCGGTAAAATCGAGTCATCTAAACCCGATCCGCTCCCGATTTGGGCCACTGGCACGGATTCCAAGGCGTTGATATAAGCGATGCGTCCAAAGTCTGGGCGCGTGGGGGAGAGGTCTTCCAGATAGGGCAATAAGCGTAACCTGTCAGCGCTGCCCATGACGATCAAGGCCAAGGTTGCGCCTTCTTCAAGGCGCACGCTGTCAGATTGCAATAAGGGTGGGCTATTGGCAGGATCTGCACCTGTTGGATAGACACGGATCTCTTGTGATCCGCCCCGTACATCTGTGCGCGGGCCGGCCGTGCCATAAGTCACATTTTGCGCGATTAAAGTGTCCTCAAGGTAAAGATCGATCGGATCAATCAGTTGGGTCATGTTGATCACGCGGACTTGGGTGATCCCGACCACCGAAAGATCAAATTGCAGGAAGGTGATCGACTCTGGTTGATCGATGCTGCCTACCATGATCAAGGTGTAGTGGGTGCGAGGCCGTAAGGTGATCGGTGTACTGGCGATCACCTGCTCACTGCTACCAAAGCTTAAGGTCGTCTCACCGCTTGGCATCACGATCACGCCGGATTGTTGGCCAAAATCCAATTCAGGACTTAGATCGATCGTCTCACGTTGTGCTTTGACCAGAGGCGCACGCGGGACAGCATGGATAAAATTGACTCGCGACTCGTTGCCTTGTAATGGGGCGTTGGATTCTTCATAGACATTGATATTCAGCGCGTCGCTTGTGCCACTGAACACCACGATCAGCGATTGTGCGATTTCAATGGTGATCGTATTGGTCACCAACGGCGCGGGATCATTGCGCGGGGTGATCATAAGTTGATAAGTGCCTGCGATGATGTTCTCACGGCGCGTACTCAATCGATACTCTAGATTGCGCGTAAAGGCGACGTTTTCGATAAATACATCGATCGGCGCGGTGTTAGGCGCAGCATGAACCACGCGAATAAAGCCAATACGATCCGGATCCGTCGCAAACCGGCCGGTGATCGGTGCGGGAGTCGCGGTTGAAGTGGGCGCGGGGGTTGGGGTTTCGGATGGGATCGGCGTTTCAGTTTGTGTTGGGATCACCATGACCGTAGGCAAGGCTTCGGGTGCTTGTGGTTGGCACGCCGTCAAGAGTAGAAGTAATACACTCAATACCAGCCAACTGAACGTCCCACTTAAAACAGATTTTCCCCGCATAACCCGATCCCCTCAATAATGCTAACCTCTATGAGCATAGCACATAATCATAGACGATTGCGCCGATGGTAGCCAATATGGGCTATCGGTAGGCGCAGGAAAGTGTCTTGCGTCCAACCCCACCCTAGCCCTCACCCATGCATGGGGAGGGAACTGGCCCGTATAAGATGAACTCATCCATCTCCTCCATTGGTGGGGTAATTTTCTGTTCCGAAATGGGTGAATAAGCGACGGAGATGGGCGTGCCGGTGAGCATCGATGAAGGGTAGCAAGGTTTCGGCATGTTGGATGAGATCCAAGTCGGCGTGTGGATAAAGACGCTTAAAGTCTCGACGACGGGCGGAAGCGAGGCGCTGGATGTCTAAAAGGTTGGGCGGGTGCGGATAAGATACTAAGTCCTCGATAAAGAGGATCGCGGCGTTACGGCGCTCTTGGTCAAT
>JALOOG010000187.1 GCA_025454525.1 Anaerolineae bacterium
CATCCACGGGTCGCGGGCGGATAATCTGGAAACCGCCATCCACCACTACCAGCAGGCGCTTGAGGTCTATACCCGTGCGGCGTTTCCAGCAGAGTGGGCTGCAACGCAGAACAACCTCGCGAATGCGTACAAAGATCGCATCCACGGGTCGCGGGCGGATAATCTGGAAACCGCCATCCACCACTACCAGCAGGCGCTTGAGGTGAGAACCCGTGCGGCGTTTCCTATCGAACACCGTACCACACTTAAAAATCTTGTCACCCTCTATTTTGACGAACGACGTTGGCAGGAGGGCTATCAGACCTGTTTAGCGGCGATCACCGTCGGTGCGGACATCTTCGCGGCGGGCATCGGCGATGCCGGGCGTATGGAGGCCATCAAACAGACGGGCGATCTCTATACACGGGCGGCCTATAGCGCGATCCAACAGGGGCAGTTTAGCGAAGCGCTCACCCTGCTAGAGTCCGGCAAAACACGTCTCCTATCCGAGTGGTTGTCGTTGGGAGATGCTCATTTGGTGCAGTTGGATGATGCCGAGCGTTCCCACCTACAGACGCTACGTGAGCAGATTCGGACCTTGGAGTACGAATACCGCTTGCCAACCGCTCACCCCACACGCCGGACGGAGCAAGCGATCCGTGCGGATTTGGGCGAAGCGCGAACCGGGTTGCGCGCTCTGATTGACACCTTCCGCATGAAATATCCCAACTTCATGCCGGAAGGGTTGCCACTGGGTGAACTCCTCGCACTGATCCCAACGGACGGGGCCTTGGTCGCCCCGCTGTTCACATCGCAAGGCAGTGCCGTTTTTATCGTGCCAAGCGGATTGCAAGAGGTCACAGCGGCACAGGTGCTACTGCTTGATGATTTTAAGCTGGCCGATATCCGTGAGCTGACTCGTGGCCCGGCTGATGATCCTGAATGGGGTGGTTGGCTAGGAGCTTACTTTACATTTAAACGTAACGGAAATGAGCAAACACTGTTTGACGGCATTGACGATGTAACCCACCGCTTATGGGATGCGCTTGTCCGTCATCTCCACGAAAGTCTGCAAGGGTTGGGAGTCAAGCGAATCCTGTTCATGCCGCACGGCGATAGCGCGTTAGTCCCGTTGCACGCCGCTTGGCGTGAGGTTGAGGGCGTGCGGCGTTACTTCATCGATGATTATCGGATCACCTACACCCCGTCCATGGTCACACTCGCCAATGCCCGACGTAGATCTTCCCATGGAGCGGGCGCGCTGGTTGCTGGAGTGAGTACCTACCAGACGATGAACCCTCTGCCCAACACCCGCGCCGAAGCAGACAGCATTGCATCACTGTTGGGTACGAATGCGCTACTAGACGATGCAGCGACGGTGAATGCCATTCGCGAAGGCGTTCAAGACAAAACGCATGTACATCTGTCGTGTCATGGCGGTTTCGGTTGGGGGGATGATGCGTTCTCATCGGTGCTGGTACTGACCAACGATGAACTACTACCGCTTTCCCAGATTATTGCCCATTTTGACTTGAGTGCCGCACATCTTGTGGTCTTATCGGCGTGCGAGACGGGTATTATCGATGTTCGCAACATCCCCGATGAATTCGTGGGACTGGCAACGGGTTTCATGCAGGCCGGGGCGGCGGCCGTGGTCAGCAGTTTGTGGTCGGTGGATGACCGCAGCACGGCGCTACTGATGGAGCGGATGTATAAGCTGATGTTGGACAAGGATCATCCCTGTGAACCGGCCGAAGCCTTGCGTCAAGCGCAATTCTGGCTACGCAAGGCGACGACAACAGAGATCGGCAACTACTATCAGTCCTATCTCATCCCACGGATGAGCCACCAAGATGCAAACGATGCCTATTTTAAAGTCTTAGGACGTTTCAAACTCGATGATCAACCTTACGCACATCCCTTCTATTGGGCAGCGTTTACCTATAGCGGTTTGTAACCCAAAAATCGGGCTGATGTGAAATCTCATCAGCATGGCGAGAGTGCGGTTATTAAATAGTAACCGCACTCCCCACTTCCCCACTCATCATCCGATCATCTGTCAAAACTGCCCTACTGCCCACACCTGCTCACGCTTCAAGGGTCAGTGTGGTCAGTGGTTAAAGGGTTTGGATCGGTTGCACCTCATAACGGCGCATTATGTCGATCACCGCTTCGCATTCTAGTTGATACAGTTGTCCCCCCGCATAGGCTTTGCGCCGATGACTATCGATCAACTGTAAGCGGTTCAAAATGTGTCCAATCCATTGGGCATGACCCATCTGTTCAGACGAATAGCCCAACAATTGCCGCACTTGTTCTCTCAAGTCCGCCGCCTTGATCCATTCCGGTTGACTCCGAGTCATCACCTCTAGCGCCTGTAACACCGCTTCTTCGCGGTCACTTAACGCTTTGCCTTCGCTTAACTGCTCATCCTACGCGGCGGCATTCGAGACCACCTCCAACAATCCACTCACCCCCCAACTTCTTCAAATAAAGCCGCCAACGCTACCACAGGAGACCACAATTCCCCAGAACGGTTATGCAGCTTGTGCAGTTGGGGACGTTCAAAGTAATTGCTATAGACTGCGGGAAAATGGGTCAGCGCAAAGTTATAGAGTCCATGCCGCAACGCACTCCCGTCAAAATCCGCGGGAAAGACCGGGACTTTTTTATCGGTTCGGCGCATCGGGATCGCGATACAACGGTTGGCAAGGATATCCTCTAATCCAGCAATCGCCGCCAAGATTTTGGTGGAATAGACATCAAAAGTTTGCGGACGAAGGTCCACTCCCAACAGGCGAAGCGTAGGCATCCCCTGTTTGTAACCACTGTTGAGCAGTTGGCGGATCTGTTGCATCGCGGGGTCTTTCGGATTGTGATAGCGTTCCGCCTCATCAATGCCGACGGAACACCCTGTACAGTGGATCAACCGGAACATCGACGGCCCGGTCGGCTCCGAAGTCGTGACCATGTTAAACGCCAGTGGTTGTAACACCCGTAGCACCATGCTTTTCCCGCTGTTTTTTGGGCCATTCAATGTATGCGCTGGATCGCCTGATCAGGTATGTACATGAGCCGTTACACATTCCGATTTCGCGCAGTCAACTGACTGTCTTTGCCAAGTGCAGGGGGGGCACGTTGGTATCAAGAAAACACGGATTTCACTAAAAACCCCGACCCACAATTCGCGGAAAAAAGGAGATATCGTGAGTTTATATCAGACTGCACCCGTCCGAACGACCGTGTTATGCCTAGATGAGAGGGGCCCGTGAGTGCCAAAACATACCTGATACGTCAATGGGCGAGAAAGTCGCAGCGGATGATGGCTTGCGTGGGGTCTGCTGGGTTTTTGGTCTCTTTTGTCCTAGCGCTTACACGCAGTGCCGCACGACGAGACACCGCCGCTTTTCTCGCCTTGTTGGAGGCAGTGGTCGCCCATTGGACGGAAGGCCATCGGGTGCTGATTTTGGATCATCTTTCTATCCATAAATCGTTGGAGGTTCGTCTGTGGGCCTTGGCGCACCCGCGGGTTCGCTTCTGGTTTCAACCGACTTACCTACCTTGGTGGAAAACCTTGCGTGGCTTAGCCCACACAATCGCTCATTCTTACTAAAAACAATCCGCTTCAGATTCGCGTGTGGATTTCAAGCCGTAGTCTTTCCGGTCGTACCTATTTTGACGATATGAGTATGATACTCACGGAATCTGCCCCAAGCGCCTTGCTCCCCATGCCCTAATCGAAATCGATCGGGGCGATCTATCTCTCTGGATTGCCCCGTGTGTTTATTTCAGACATTCGCGCAATTTACGCAACATATTGCCGCCCATCACCGCCTCAATTGAGGCTTCGGGATAACCACGGCCGCGTAAGCCTTCCCCGACTCGCCATAAATCCGCTACCGTGTCCATCTCATACGGGATGCTCTGATAGCCAAACCCGCCATCCAGATCGCTCCCGATCCCAACATGATCGGCGCTTCCAGTCACTTGACAGACATGATCGATCGCATCCAACATCACCGTAAGCGGTACACTGGACTTCGGATCGCCTTTTTGCCAAGTCGGAGAGAGAAAACGATTATACGGCACGATCCCCATCACACCGTCTCGTTCCGCCAAGCGGCGGATCATGTCATCGGAGAGGTGACGATCGGTATCGCGGAAGCGGCGTGGGTTACTGTGACTGGCGATGATCGGCCCGGTATATCGATCTAACGATTGGTAAAAGGCTAATTCTGAGGAATGCGAGAGATCTAACAGGGCATTAAAGCTGCCCATCACCTCTAACAGTTCTTCACCTAAGGCGCTTAGCTTACCCGGTGCGCCTGTTCCCCCGCTGTAGCGCGTCTGATTCCAAGCGAGTCCGACGATCCGCACCCCGCGCTCATACCATTCCTCAAATTGACGCGGCTCAAGGATCGGATCAGCGCCTTCCATCAAGATCACCAACCCTTGACGGCGATCTTTTACGGTTTTATCCGCGCCCCAAGTGTCCAACGTGGTGGTTAAGTCCGCTTGATTACGGATCAAGCGGAGTTGATCGGATTCGTCGGTCAATTGTTGATAATAGTCCCATTGGCGCAAGGCCAATTCATAGGCTTCGTGCGGGGTTTCGTATTCTTCTTCGCGCCATTCCGGAGTCCAATTTTGGGCATTTTTAGGAGCGACAAACAAGGTCGCAAACACGATCGCGATGCGCCCAGCCAACGCCTCTGGTAGGCCTAAGGTGGCAGCGGGGTAAGTGTGTCCCGCTTGTGCCTCGATCAAGCGTTTTTTAAGGGCGCTCATGCGGTAATCCCGTCCAAAACAAGCGCGGTTATAAGCAATATCTTGATGCGCGTCTACGACAATCATCGGTTTCCCCTATAAATCTTGCGGGATCGGAATCCGATACACCGCCTGCACGACTCCGTTGGCATCGCTTAGGGTGACGACATCGCCCGGTTCCCCCCATACGGCCTCACTTTGTCCCCAATAATTGATCAAGGTGGTACTCGTGCCAACCCGCGAATAAACCGTGATCCCCGCTTGACTAAACAAATTGCGCTCTGGGAAGGTGAACACATTGCCATCCAGATCGCTTAACGTCCATCCGGTGATGTTCACCGTGCGCCCATTGTTGCGGATCACGATCGCTTCCGCGGTGATGTCCCCTGGTGAGCGCACTTCAACGATCTCAATTTGTGCATTCACCGCCGTCGGAGGTAAGGTGATCGTCGGCGTGATCGTTGGGATCGCGGTCGCGTTGGGGTCTTCCGTCGCTGACGGATCATCCGTAGCATCCGCTGCCGCTACACTTGTCCCCGCTTCTACGGGCGAAGCGGCCTCATCAGTCACCACCAACGCCACCAGCGGACATCCTTCTAAGGGGATGATCAACACTTGTCCGATCTGCAAAAAGGCCGCATCTTCTTCTGTTAACCCGTTGGCGAGTAAAATACTGTTGACATCGGTGTTAAATTCTTCAGCTAACAGCGCCGGATTTTCGCCTTCTTCCAACGCATGAGGGATACACCCTTGAGGGAGCGCAGAGGCCGTCTCCACGAGCGCGGGATTTTGTGCGATCAAGGTCGGATCCAGGGTCGTCGGTGCGATCGGTGTGGAGTTGGTGGGACGTAAGGCGGACGGATCGACGATCCCCGTCGGGAGGACGATCTCACCGGGAGGAGGGGTGGCCGTGATGATCAAAACCCGTGGTGTTTCATTGGGATCACGGGTGGCCGTGATGATCACCTGCACAGTGCGATATTCGATCAAGGTAGAGTTGGTTTGTTGGTTATCCATCAACGTTAACACCAAAAAGACCGCGCCCACCGTGACGATCAAGTTCAAAACGACAAATAAAACTAAGCCCCTAGACCGCATGTTATCTTTATCCTTTGCTCTATAAGGCGCTTGAATAGTAGCACAAGCTAGGCAACTGTGACAATTGAGAGCTGATGCAATATGGGGCAGGCACATCAAACTTAACAAGCCATTTGATGAGCGGTTTGACAAAGGCTATTTTCTGGTGTTAGGGGGAGCGTTTCACCAGACGGCTAAAGTTCCCAGACGATCTCCCGTAATCCGGCGTTCACCACCGGAGTTGAGCCGATCATCGCTTGTTTTCCGGCCGAGTCATGAATATGACCACAGACCACCAAGCGCGGATTACGCCGTTCGATCGTCGTGCGGATCGCCACACTGCCTAAACTTTGGCCACGCCGCGAAATATCCACCGCGCCTTTAGGTGGTGAATGGCTCACTAAAACCGCGCCCATCGGACACCCCGCTAACAGATCCGTCGCTTGATCTTCAGAAAAATCATAACTCACCGGGCCGAACGGGGTGATCGGGATGCCACCCCCGATGCCATAAAAATCGATGCCATTGATCGCCGCCGCTTGACCATGCAACACATACGCCGATTTCCAACTTTCACAGGCGGCACGCAAGGCCTCCACCGTTTCATGATTACCGGGAACGAGGACAGCCGGGCAACGGATCGCCTGTAAGATCGCGATCACGGAGTCTAGACCTTGATGAAAATTGCAGAAATCCCCGGCACCGATCACCAGATCGGCGCTTGTTGCCAAGGTGACAAGACGGTGGGCCGCCGTCAAATTGCTGTGTAAGTCACTAAACAATAACAGTTTCATATGCGGTTCGCTCCCTAATCCCTTGAGCAAGCGTACTGCTATTTGTGATGACCTGCAAGACGGGCCGGTGCAGATTTTCTGAACAATCGCCCCCTCAACCATGTATGGGTGAGGGCTAGGGTGGGGTTGCGAGAAATTTTCCTGTATCTACAGTGAAAGTCCGTTGCATCCGTCCCTTACCCGCGTTATACTAGAACACTTGTCTAGCAACCCTACAGGTCGGCGATCATGACGCTTTCCGCAAAACACAAGGCAATTAAA
>JALOOG010000060.1 GCA_025454525.1 Anaerolineae bacterium
CGGGATCGGGATTGCGGATGATGAATTGGATCTGATTTTTGATCGGATGTATCGCTCACGGGATGATCGGGTGCGCGATCTTCCGGGCGGGGGGTTAGGTCTAACCATGGCGAAAACGATCATCGCCCGACATGGCGGCGATCTGTGGGCCTCAAGTAACCTCAACGGCGGCAGCACATTCACCTTTTATTTGCCTACGGTGCGTTTGTAAGAAGAACTCACACCGATCAAAATGAAGTAAGAGATTAGTCATCAAGAACGGTTCTGAAATGATTGCGTTTCAGGTGAAGTTTGTCAAGTTGATTTTGTCAAAAATTTTCTATTCACTCTATGTTTTGCCCCACATCGGCTAATTTACCGAATTTGTCCCCGCTTGACTCTGACTCCATTTGTCGCTACGATATTTTTAAAGTTTCTCATCGTGCGTTCATTCTAATACCTTGGTTTAAGGGCCTAGAGATGGAAACAAATTCATGACTCAACCTGTGATCAATCAGATGCAAACGCTTATTGACGGTTGGAATCAAATAGGAGATCGGGTGGGTATTAGGCGGATCATAAATTGCTTGGGTTTGGCCGATAGTGGACTAATCGGCCAAACCTGCTACCGTGGTTGATCGATAAACCGTTGAATCGCGTTCATGGCCCGATTAAGGCTATTAGCCTGTTGCCTCGCTTTGGTAACATCCCATTGTGTTAAGGCAAAATTTTCTAAAAGTGTCACATACGCAGGCCCAATTTTACTTCCGGTTTGTGCTTGTGGGACAATGCCTTCGCGAATAGTTTTGTTTTTTGAACTACGGCACGCACTCACAATGGCTTCTTTAGGGTTTGGTTCATTTTCGGGATAAATCGGAAGTTTGTTCGCCGCTACCCCTAAATAAGCACTCAAATTATCGCGATCCGCGATCAACCATGACTCAATTTCCCGAATCGCCACCCGTAGAATAAACTGCTCATCTATCCCATGCGGCAATAAACGCCGAATAAGGGCGGATGGACAAACTTCTTGATCTAAATCGACTAATCCAATATGAGGAAACCTGTTTGCGGCTTGGTTAAATTTATCGATGCGCTGCTCAATAAAGGACTTGCCCTGTTTACCAAAACAAGCATCTACTTGGATCTCCCTGTAATGGCTTAAAACTCGGCGCAACACCATTTCGTCTAACGTACCTTCTACCAACAAGCGCACATAAAGACTCATAGATCGAATAAACCCAACTGTTGAAATGACTCGCGATCGGTATAGGGCAATGCAACCTCTGAAGCAAGCAACCCTGTTTCCATCATCTGACGAATGGTGTCAATCTCTAAGCCGGATTGAATGACCGTTCCTTGTTTTTCTGGTGAAAACACCAACAACTCACCCGGCCCGATCCCCTCATCCGAGAGTAAATCGACACTGTGGGTACTGATGAACGCTTGACGCGAGTCGCCTTTTTGACGGATCTGCATTCTAGCAATAAACGGCGCGAGTCGTCGCACAATCCCTTGATGCAACGATAATTCCGGTTCTTCTAACAACAGTAATCCCGATCCTTCTTGTAAAACCCATAACAACCCGATGAGCCGGATCGTACCGTCGGAAAATTGGCTCTCATTTTGCCGTCCGGCATTCGGCCGCCAATGCTCATAAGTAGCCTCAAGGTGTGGGGTTCCACGTTCATCAAGTTTCAGATTTAACGCACTTAATTGAGGGACAGCAAGCTTTAAAACGTCCTCAATGCGTTTAAGGCGGCGGTTACGGGTTTTTTCAGGGGTTTTGTTGATCATCTCTAAGAAGCGCCCACCGTAAATATCGGTCAGGTGCGAGTCCCGTGACCAACCACTCGTATCACGGATCATTTGTGGCACAAGGTGAAGATAAGTGATATTGGCAAAATATTCGCTTAAAGCCCGAAAAGCGCGGTTCATACTGGTTTGCTCAAGCGCGGTTTGTGAAAGCAAGGCCTCGTCAAGTTCATCCTGCTTGTTAGGGCGGGATAATAGTATTTCTCCATTTAGCATCACCTTTTCTTGTTTAATCAAGGCCATACCAGGGCGGGGAAATCTAGTTTCTTGACTAAATTGTAACAAATAGCGCCATTGCTCTTGATCATTTCCGATCAAGTTGATGTCGATCTCCAGATGTGACGGATTCCGGGCGGCTAAGGAGCGAATTTTAGTCACCCCGCCGCGTTGATCACAAGCGTGTTGTAACCCACCACTCGGCAACGCAAGATCGCGTAAAAATCGAAACGCATCCAAAAAATTTGATTTTCCAGACGCATTCGGCCCGATCAAAAACGCCCGTTGTGGTAAGCTGACTTCCGCGCTCCGAAAATTTTTCCAATTGGTCAATTTGATGTGGGTGAAGCGCATGATCGACTCCATCGTTACAAAGAACGCGAATAGGCTTATTTTACCGGATTTATCCCCGCTTGACTCTGACTCCATTTGTCGCTACGATGTTTTTAAGGTTTCTCATCGTGCGTTCATGCTAACACCTTGGTTTAGTGACCTAGAGATGGAAACAAATTCATGACTCAACCTGTGATCAATCAGATGCAGACGCTTATTGACGGTTGGAATCAAATAGGAGATCGGCGGGCGATCTTCCTGACTTGTTACGCGATGATGACTCAGAATATGCTCAACGCGGTCGAAAAATGGGAATTTCATGATGGCGAGTGGGTCAAGAAGCTATTACATCGCTTTGCCGATTATTATTTTGAAGCGCTAGAGGCTTATGAACAGGCACAATCGACTCCGGAAGTCTGGAAGTATGCCTTTGACGCGGCCCACGCGACCGATACCCCCATCCATGTCATCCAACATCTGATCTTAGGGGTCAACGCGCACATCTGCTACGATCTGGTGTTTGCATTACAAGACCTGCTCCGCAAAGAATGGGCCACCCTCACCCCCCAACAACGCGAACAACGCTATCAAGATCATTTGCAGGTGAATGAGATCATCTATCAAACAATCGATCGGGTGCAAGATCAGATTATCGCACAATATAGCCCGATCATGGGGCAGATCGATACGGTCTTTGCCCGTGCCGATGAATGGATTATCCGGCGCTTGATCACCCATTGGCGCGATCAAGTTTGGGACACCGCGTTACAGTGTATGGAATGTTCCACCCAAACGGAGTTGACAACGTTACGTCAACAGATCGAAGCGGATGCCTTGAAACGCGCTCAAGCGATCCTCGGTGAACGTGGTTTGATCGGGGTTTTAGATGTAATTTAAACTGAATAATAAGGAAGGTCACAGGGCGCAAGTAGCCCTACGGTCTGCTTTCCTGCCTTCAAAGTTGATGAGCGGCTTGTTGTGCATCTAAAAGCCGCTTAAGCTTTTCCGTCCATAAATGAATGGGCAAAAACAATGGGTTAACCAAGACCAAATTCTTCGCATGTCGCCACTGAACGCTCAATTAGGTGGCAACCAAAACACCAAGAGACGGTGTTCATACTGACTAACTTAGGGCCGCTCATATCTTTGCCTTACGATGATAGGGCGCATTCTCCATCGTCACATACTGCTTAGCTTTTGCATTTTTAACTTTGATCTTACACTTAAGCATGTAATGCGGCAGCCGAAAATTTCTCGATCGCCGTACTTGCGATTGTTTTGGACTGAAACGGTTTTCATTTTGAAGCGACGACCTCACCTAAAGTTGGTGAACAGTGGCAAAAGTTTGTGTGGATGTTATCATTGTTAAATCTTGATCAACATTTAAGCGGATAATCGACCTATGGACACCATTCTAGCCATCAGCAGTTATTTTAAAGGCGAAGATCTCTTGCGCTCACTCAAACGGGAAGGCGCGCATGTGATCTTACTCACCGAAGAGGCTATCGCTCATGAAGCATGGCCCCATGAAAGCATTGACCAAGTGTTTTTGATGCCTAACCTGTCCCGTTTACCCGATGTGCTTTACGCGGTTGCTTATCTTTCGCGTGCGAAAAAGATCGATCGGATCATCCCGTTAGATGAATATGATGTCGAAATGGCCGCGATCTTGCGTGAACATTTGCGCGTGCCAGGCATGGGCATCAGCCAGACGAAAGGCTTTCGCGATAAGTTGATCATGCGCGAATTGACCGCTAAAGCCGGCATCCGTGTCCCCGCTTTTTCGCCCGTCGTGAATCATGCCGAAGTCGCGGACTATATGACCCGCGTGCCGGGGCCATGGGTGCTAAAACCCCGCCTTGAGGCCGGCGCAATGGGGATCAAACGGGTGCGCGATCAAGGCGAATTGTGGCCGTTGTTAGAGCAATTGGGCGATCAACAATCGTTCCGGGTGTTGGAGCAGTTTATCCCCGGTGATGTCTATCATGTCGATACGCTCACCTATCAGGGTGAACAGTTGTTTGTGAGCGTGCAGAAATACGGCCGCCCGCCGCTGAATGTGTCGCATGACGGCGGCGTGTTCACCACCTTGACGGTAGATCCCAAGTCGGCCGAAGCACAAATGCTACTTCAGATGAATCGTGAGGTGATCCGCGCCTTAGGTCATCAAAATGGCGCAACCCACGCTGAATTTATTCACGGCCACGCGGATCGGCAATTCTATTTCTTAGAGATCGCCGCCCGTGTCGGGGGAGCGCATATCGCGGATCTGGTGGAAGCGACGACCGGAGTCAATTTGTGGGCAGAATGGGGGCGGATCGAATTGGCGCTTTTGCGTGATCAACCGTACCAATTGCCCCCCACGAAACAGCTTTATGGGGGGTTGTTGGTCTCATTAGCGCGGCAAGAATACCCAGATCTAAGCGCTTATAACGACCCGGAAGTGGTCTGGCGTTTACACAAAAAACAACATGCTGGCTTGATCGTGGCAGCAGCGCAAGCCGACCGGGTACAAAGTTTGGTCAATCAGTATGTGGAACGGTTTAGCCATGACTTTTTGGCCGTCGCTCCCCCCAAAGAGACGGCCGCTCACTAAGTTAACGGCGTAGTTCACGCGCTAGATCGATCATAAACTTGTGTGCTACGCCCGCAGGCAACTTAAGGTTATAGGTCAAAATGCGTTTGTTAAAGGCTGTGACCGAATCGCGTAAGGTTGACTTCACCTCACCCGATTCGGCCGCCCGCGCAATTTGTCGCAATAACTTGTCCCGCGTTGCATCAAGTTCCTTGCCTTCGGTAATCCATGCCGGGGCAAGGTCATTTTCTTTCAAGAGCTTGTTGGCCATCTGCATCTCAGCCGGAGCGTGCGGATTTTGATCAAGGTTCAGGGGTTTACCTGCGCCAGGGAGATTTTGCCAACTTTCTTGGGCTTTTTTTAGCATTTGTTCAATGCCGATTTCACGATCGTCCATAGGCACCCTTATTCTCTATTTGTGACAATTTTCACATTATTTTTAAAATGTGTCAACAGGCTTATAATAGAGGCGAATTTTACAGGTGGGCGGGGGGGTATGACCACACGCAAAGCATTTATTATTGAGGACAACGTAGAGTTAGGGTATATCTACAAAACTGTCTTAGAGGCCGTTGATTTTACTGTCGAAAACATCACCGACGGCAAAGAGGCCCTACGCCGTTTTGAGACCGAAGTCCCAGACCTGATCATCCTCGATATGAACTTACCGCAGGTTTCAGGACATTACATCTATCAGAAGTTGCGTGCAGATGAGCGCTTTAAGCAAATGCCGATCGTGATCGCCACTGCTAATGAATTGGTGGCGACCGCTTTACGTCATCAATTAGGGGAGCGCGATTTTCTGCTGGTCAAGCCGATCAGCCCGAATAAATTACGCGCCTTAGGCAAAGAATTACATCAAATGGTGGATCGGGATCAATCGTAAGGGCGCGTTCGTAATCATGAGCGCGCCCAGTTTTCAAACATTCCCCCTACACGCCTTGGCCTTCGGGTGGAAATTTATCGCGATACAAGCGGATCGATTCTAAGATCGCTTTTTTCGCTTCATCCGCACCAACCCAACCCTCGCTAGAGACGCTGGTGCCTTGAAGTTGTTTATAGACCTCAAAGAAATGACCGACTTCTCGCGGAAAATGTTGTGGCACATCCTTCAGATCATAAATATCGGCAAAATTGGGATCGGTGGACGGCACTGCGAGGATTTTATAATCCTGTTCGCCCTTATCGATCATCTTAAACATCCCAACCGGACGTGCTTCGATCACACAACCGGGGAAGGTGGGTTCATTCATCATCACGAGGATGTCCATAGGATCATCATCGCCCCAATACGATTGCGGGATAAAGCCATAATCGCCGGGGTAATGCAGCGGACTATACAACACGCGATCCAATTTGATCACGCCCGCTTTTTTGCTGTATTCGTATTTATTGCGGCTGCCTTTGGGGACTTCGACCACCGCGTACACAATGTCCGGAAGTTGGGGCCCCGGCGCGAGATTATGCCATAAGTGTAAGACCATAACCGACTTCGCTCTTTCGTTGATTGTCGATAGTGCTGAATTGTACCGAACTTAGAAACGTACCACGACTTTTCCCGTATTTTCGCCGCGTTGCAGATACTCTACGGCATCGATGCTACCCGCTACCCCTTGAAAAATCGCCGGATCGATCGCCGGATTGAGTTGACCTTCATTAAGCAGCCCCACCAAGCGCATCAGATGTTCTTGGGCTTCCGGACGACTGAAATATAGATTCAGGTTAAAGGTGCGAATTGAGGCATTTTTAGCCAACAATTTGTAATAGATCCGCGGCCGAGTGACTTGCTCCGGTTCGGCATGATATTCGGAGATAAAGCCGATGTTCACCAAGCGCCCAAAACGCGCTAAGTGATCAACCGCGATGTCAAATTGTTCACCCCCCACACCATCAAACACGAGGTGAACGCCACGCGGAAATTCGGACTTTAAAACTTCTCGCATGTTTTCGCGCTTGTAATTGATCGGGCGATCCACACCTAACGAACGTAACAACTCAACTTTATCATCGGAACTACACGTCCCGATCACCTTGTTACCCGCGAGTTTAGCCAATTGCACCGCAAATTGACCCGTACCCCCCGCGGCAGCGGTGATCAACACGGTTTCATTGCTACTCATTTCCCCCGTGAGCGAAAGCCCTAACGACGCGGTTAAGCCGCCGATCGAAAGACTCATGATCTCTGGGGAGGCTTGGGGGATCGGGATCACTCGTCGGGCATTGATCGTATAATAGTCACGATAACCGCACCCGATCCCGTTGATCAAGACGTAATCACCGCTCTTTAAGTTGCCGACATTATCCCCCGTAGCCACCACTTGGCCGACCATTTCGCTCCCTAAATCACACGGGACAGGGGTCGGGAGTAGGTATTGGCCGGCGGCCATCATGAGGTCCGCGGCATTGACTCCGGCGTAGAGCGTCTTAACCACGATCTCATCGGGGTGAGGGACTTCAGGTAATTCAGCAGTTTGGATCTGAACAGCATCGCGAAAATTTTTGCTGTGTTGGATCGCGGTCAATTTCTGGTAAACGGTGGGCATGATGATCTCTCCATAGCATCGGTTAAGAACGCTGACTATAGCCGATGTTTACGAGAAACGGGTGAGAAAAATCTGCGCTCACCCGCGTTCCGTTCCATTTAGCTGTTCATGATCGCGGCCACTTCTGGATGCGCTAAAAAGCGTAAACGCAAACGTTCTTCGGTGTGTTCAGCGATATACAGGATCGATTGGCGTGCCTTGCTGATCAAGTCGGTTGCACGATCTGGATGAATTTTGGCTTGTAAGGCGTAGACCTCCCATAGTAAAAAGTGTAAGTCAAACGGTTCACTATTCATCAAAACTTGCGTTAAGGTTTGATCCGCGGCCGCAGTTTCACCCAAATAAAATAACGCTTGCGCTTTTATGAAGCGAAAATCAGAGGCGGTGAAATAGCTGTTAAACGTGAACCATTGTTGTTCTAATGGCTCAAATAACCGGATCACCTCTTCATAATTCCCGCGCACAAACGCCACATTTGCCCGTAAAATCGTCATCATCAGGTTGTTAAACATATATTCTTGTCGGCCGGAGGCTTGTACCTTGCCTTCTTGTGCGATCAACGCTTCGGCAGGGCCGGTATCCCCTTGCGTGATCGCTAAGATCGCCCGATAAGCCTTGACATACGCGATCCACATGGCCGCATTTCGCACATCTTCTTCGGCCTGTGCTAACAAACGATCGCCGCTTTGCGGATCATTGAGCATTAGATACAACGTTGCCAGATCCACCCGCGATCGTGCCATAGGGACAATAAAATTTGCTTTTTGCGCGTTGTCTAAGGCCTCTTGGCCATAGCGAAAAGCGCGTTGAGTGTCCCCTTGCATCACATAATAGGGCAAAATCTGCATCCGGCTATAAGCGATCCCCCAATGATTGCCCATTTGTGCGCTCAACTGATAGGCCTCATCAGTCATCTTCATCGCGGTCGCAATATCGCCTTTACTCAGATAATAGATCGAAATTGAGGTGAGGTTATCAGTCAACAAAGGCAAATTGTTCAATTCGCGAAATAACGCTTGCGCCTCCAACATCATCGGTTCAGCGCGCTCATATTCACCGGAAAGGATCAAGATCAAGCCCAAGTCATTCAGCACATACGCCAATTGATCGCGAAAACCGTATTGCCGACAGATCGCCGCCGCTTGTATCGCGTAAAATTCGATCGTCTCGGTGTTACCGGTCATACGATGCACGGTCATCAGATTCCACAAGGTCTTAGCCTCGATCTGATGATCGGCACAGGTGCGGGCCATCGCGAGGGTTTGCTCCAAAAAGGGCATCGCGATCGTTGGATCAAAGGAGGTATTCGGCAACGATAGCACCGTGCCTTTAGCGGCGCGGGCGGCTAATTCTACCGTGCGATTCGGCTGTGTCACCGCCCATGCTTCTAGGCGTTCATAACATTGGATCGCGGCCAAGTGATCGCCTTTGAGTTCACAAGCACGTCCGCGCTGCAAGAACAAGCGCATCCGCGCCGATGCGTCGATCGTTTCGCCTTGCTCCGCTAAATCAATCGCGTGATCATACAGGTGGATCGCATCATCATAAGCGTAAACGCTAAAGGCGTGATCCCCAGCCAAAAGCGCGTAATGCAGCTCACGCTCTCGTTCACCCGCCATGCCGTGATAGTGCATCAACGCGGCGAATTGTTCCGGTTGATTCGGGTACAAGGCTTCTACGGCCTCTGCAACTTGCCGATAGATCGTCTGTTTTTCGGCGGGGCCAAAATCCAAAAGCAACGCTTCGCGGAGCTTGTCGTGGGCAAAGCGCCATTCATTCATGCCGCTCACCTCTAAGATCGCCGCTTCGGCACACACGTTCAACCAACGGGTCAGATCGGTTTGAAAACGCCCGATCAGGGTCAGATCTAATAGACGACCTTGGGCGGCCGCGATCTTGAGTGTCTCACGATCCGGTTGATCTAAGCGGGCTAAGCGTCGTTGGATCACGGTCTGCACACCGCCCGCTAACACACGCTTGGGCAGTGTCATGATCGCGATGTTTTCGAGACGGCCGGCTTCTTCGGCCAAAGCACGCACCACTTCCACCATAAAAAACACGTTGCCTTCGGTTTCGCGTTGCAACAATTCGACGATCTCCGGCGAGTCACCGCTTTCGCCTAACATCGATCGACTCAGCATAGCGATCGCGGCTTCATCTAAACGGGCTAATTTGAGTGGTCGCATCTGACCCAATTTTTGCGGTAAATCGGGGGCTTCATCATCGCGATAACTGCCCACAATCAATAGTGGCAATGTGGGGGTGCGCTCTAATAAGACTTGAAGTAACGCGAGGCTATCCGCGTCGGCCCAATGCAGATCTTCAAGGATCAACATACTAGAAATGGGGATGCGGGCGAAAATATCGGTGATCACCGCATGTAAGCGTTCTTGCGAGGCGGTGATCGGGGGAATCTCTCGATCTAACCACTGCTCAATATTCGGCATCAACACCTTGATCATGCCCGCTTCGGTGTCTGTAAGATCGGCGTATAAGGCCAATTCACGAAACAGGTCGCGCCACAGTTGATAAGGGCTACCGCCTTCGCTGATCGCTTGCCCGCGCCCAACATTGACCCCGTTGATCATGGCGCGAATCCGCAATTCATCCAACAAGCGCGATTTTCCGACTCCGCTTTCCCCGCCGATCAACCACGCCGATCCTTGTGGTGGAGTCATGTCCGTTTGAGCGAGGGCCGCGGTTAAAATCGCTAATTCGGGTTCACGTCCGACAAATTCAGCCGCCTGTAAAAAACTTTCGCGGGTTTCGATCGATTCCGCGCCTAAATCGAGTCCGATCGCCGCGCTTAAATCGGCGATCACCGCTCCCACGTTGGGATAGCGTTGTTGGGGATCGCGTGCCAATAAGCGGCCGATCACCTTCACCAACCCATCCGAGAGATCTAACCGGTGAAGATCGGGATCGGTGGTCAACATGCGGGTGAAGGTGTTGTCTGTGCCGAAAGGATGCACCCCTGCGAACAGTTCAAACGCGATCACGCCCAAAGAGTAGAGATCGGATCGTTCAGAGGCGGAATTGCCAAAGGCCACTTCTGGGGCAAGGTAATTGAGAGTTCCAGCGATTTGAGTCGTCTCGGTGCGTGTTACCGCTAAGCCAAAGTCTAATACTTTCACCTGATCGCCCGAAACCAACACATTCCCCGGCTTCAAATCGCGATGTAAGATCCCGCGCCGATGCAGGTAAGCGACCGCCTGTAACACCTGTACCAACAGGCGCAAACGCTCTAATTCGTTTCGATGTTCACCCGCCTGTAATAACGTGAGCGGTTCAGGCAGTAAATCCATGGTAAAGAAGGGTTGATCTTCGTAAAACCCGTAATCTAAGACGCTGATGATGTTGGGATGCCGTAAACTGGCCAAGGTGCGAAACTCTTGGGCCAAGGCAACGCGGAAATCTTCTGTACCACTAAACGACAAGCGCGAGGCGATCTGTAAGCGGTTTTCGCCCACCGTCACCTGTTTGAGTGCGACGAATTGCCCCGTGAGTCGATCGGCCGCCCGATAAACAGTTCCCATTCCGCCTTGCCCAAGGGTGTCCAAAATTTGATAGCGTCTGGCAATGATGTTCATAAAATCCTCAAAACCCGATGCGTGTGATCATACTAAGAATGTTTGACTCGTGCATCTTTTACGAAACTTACAATCAGCCTTAACGTGTTAAATTTTTGCTGAATGGTTTAAATACCTCTTAACATAATCATCAACATTGTTTAAAATTATCGCTCATGGAAAACCATTGGGAAAAGAGCGAAATTTGATGAACACACCCTTATTTGAATCCCCCGACCTAGAGACCCTCAAAACGGCGATCACCCCTGTCCAACCGGATGATACCATGTCTGAGGCCGGACGTAAGATTTTGCTGCATGATTTTGTAAAAATGCTCAAAAACGAGTCCGGTAGTCGCACCGGAGAGGACATTGAACACGTCCACGATATGCGGGTTTCCACCCGCCGGATGCGAAGCGCTTTCCGGTTATTAGGTGATTATTATAAGACCAAGCCGATCCGCCCATTTATGGAACACCTGAAAAAATTAGCGGATTACCTTGGCGCGGTGCGCGATCTAGATGTGATGATCCTTGATCTAGAGACGGTTGCTGCCACATTTGACGAGTCCGGCAAGGCCCAATTACAAACGGCGATCGAACGCTTCGATAAAAAACGCCGCAAGGCCCGTAAAAAATTGGTGGAATTTTTAGACGGCACTTCGTATCGGGGATTTATCAGCGCGTTTAGCCAATTTTTATTGCAACCGGGCATGGGCGCACGTCCACAATCCGACCATACGATTGAACCGCATCAAGTACGCCATGTCTTGCCGGTGATGTTGCATGAACATTTAGGTGCGGTTAAGGCTTATGACAACGCCTTATCGACTGCCGATGCCGAAACTTTACACGCGCTCCGCATTGAATTTAAGCGTTTGCGTTATGCCGCCTCTTTTTTTGGTGAGGTGTTAGGCTCATCCGGTGAAGATTTTGTCACTGAGATCAAGACGATCCAAGATCACTTAGGGCGGATCAACGACATTGTGGTGACACAAGCGCACCTGACCACCTTGATCGATGAGGACGGGATCGAAAGCGAGGCATTGACCCACTATTTAACCACACTGCAAGCAGAGCGCGAACAGCTAGAGGCTGCTTTTCCCACGGTGTGGCAACGTTTTAACACCCGAACGGTACAGAGCAAACTCGCCAACGCCCTGTTGACCTTGCGTTAATTGAGTAAGGCCCGCCGCTAAGGTAGGGCCTATTCCCTCGCTCTAATCGTGATTTATCCCACCAATTCCGGCACTGGATTGCTAATCAACGCGATCAGCAGATCCACACACGCTTGCACATCCCGCGCATCAACCGTCTCACTGGTGGTATGGATATAACGACATGGGATCGAAATACAACCGCTTGGCACACCGGCCCGCGTTGTTTGGATCTTGGCCGCGTCGGTAGATCCACCGACCAGTAACTCTAATTGATAGGGAATCTGATGTTGTTGCGCGGTCTGGATCATCCAATCGCGCACGGCCGGCGGCACCACCAAGCCCGGATCGTGAATTTTGATCGCCGCGCCTTGCCCCAATTGGATCGCCATTTTGGGCCCTTTGGGCATGTCGCCCGTATGGGTGACATCCAACGCGATCGCCACATCCGGATCGATCGCATAAGCGGCCGCTCCTGCACCGCGCAAACCGACTTCCTCTTGCACCGCGAACACAAAATAGACCTCATTAGCGCTTTGACGATTCAAACGGCGCATCGCTTCGATCGCGATCAAACATCCGACGCGATCATCCATTGCTTTTCCGATCCAGCGGGTGCCGCGTTCCTCAAATTCACGCCAAAAGGTGGCCGGGTTGCCTTCACGCACCAGAGTCGATCCGTTGCCGTCGCTCACATCAATGTAAAAATTTTCGAGATCGCTAAGGCCCTCGGCGTTCCCAATGTCGTGTAGACCGATCACGCCTGTCGTGCCATTTTCAAACTTGACACGGCCGCCCGTGAGCGTGTTTTTATTGAGTCCACCGATCCCCACAAAACGCAAATAACCCGTTTTGGGTTCAGTGAACAAGGCCATCAGGCCGATCTCATCCATGTGTGCATCTACGAGGATCTTTTTGCCGCCCGAACCGACTCGGCAGATCAAATTGCCTAACGGATCGACCGTGATCTCATCGGCGAGATCCGCCACTTCCCGACGGATCAAATCGCGGACATGGTGTTCATAACCAGAGGGGCCCCACGCTTCGGTCAATTGTTTTAACAATGTTTTCACGTCTGAATGCTCTTTTCTGTTAACGTTGATAAACCACACAAAAGCGGCGCAATCCGTGTTCGCGGTAATCCAAAAACGCGGTTTCGGTCAGGCCATAGGTCAAAAAACCCGCTAATTCGGTGCGTGAAAGCGGCCACGGAATGCCACGCCGATCTTCTTCGGGATCGCGCCCATGGGTCAACACTACCACGCGCCCATGTGGTGCGACACAGCTTACGATCGCCGCAATCGCCGCATCGGTCAAATGCCAAGGCAACGCTTGGATCGTGCGATGCTCCACCACCAGATCATACGCGCTTATCCATTCCGACGGCAAAGCGAACAGATCCGCCACTTGATAATCCACGGCCGAATCGGGAAAACGGACTTGCGCTTGCGCGATCGCGGTCGGCGAAATATCAAACGCCGTGACCTGATACCCCGCGTGGGCCAAGGCTTCGGCATCATCGCCCAGTCCACAACCGATCACCAAGGCGCGGCCGGCCGCCGTTTGATCGGCTAACCAACCGAGCAACTGTGGATCGGGGGCATAACGCGCCCATGGGATGCGCCCTTCCCCTTGCGCGGCCTGTTGATAGATCGGCTCAAACCATGCGGTAGGGTTATCGCTTTGGAGTGCGTCTTGGATCAAACGGCGGATCGGATCATCGCTCATGCGTCATCCCCCTAACCGTGAGTCACCCGGCGCAACCTGAAAGATCGCACCCCAAGGCAGATAATGGGTGTAGATGCTGTCCTCACGCAACACATTACCCGCGGAGTCGCGCACAATCCGGATCACGGTGACATCCGCGCCTTCGGCCGCATAATCCACCTGTAGGATCTCACCGGGGTTCAGATCGGGATTGGCCTCATAGCGGGTTTCCCGGGCCGGCACGGTATCGCGGATGATCGGTTGTTGGATCTCTACCTGACGGCCGCTAGGGGTGCTGTATAACCGGAATTGCAGCGTATTGGATGCAGGAAACACCTCAGTCTCTAGCAAGAGGTGATAAGGTGTATCGTTTTGAAAGCGAAAATCGCGATCTGGTGTCCAGATCGCCGCATCGAGTCCCGGTGGGCTGTTATGCTCATAATAACCGACGCGATACGGATGCGCGTTACGTTCAATGATCAGATAGCCCCCTTTGAACGCGGCCCGAAAGATCGTCGTGCTAACCTGACAGATCCCACCGCCGATGCCTTTGACGGTGCGGCCGCCGTAGATCACATTGCCTTCAGTGAAACCCGCTTCTTCGCTTAGATCGCCCAACCAATAATTAAACGAAAATTCTTCACCCGGCCCGATGATGATCCCGTCGTATAACGCTGCACCCACCGCGATATTATTCCGCCGATCGGCCTCTGATCCGGCATAAGAAGTGGTCGCTTCTATCACCATTTCGCTGATCCCTAATTCCGATGCGGTGACGTTGTTGTGATAACGCGGTTGCAAGTAATCGAACGCCATAAACACATCACGTTGAGTCGCGTTAAAGGCTTGTGCCTCTAATGCGGCGATCGTGCGATCGATATTGAGCGATCGTCCACCCACAGAGGAGCGGATCACCTCTAATTGACGGGTCACATCGTTAAAGTGAAACCGTCCGTCGATCGGTTGGGTGATCAAACCCGGCGCAAGCGATTCTAAAAACGGACGGAACGGCTCAAAATCGATCGCAACCTCATAGCGTTGAGATCCGTCCCCGTTATCGATCAACTGCACTTGTAACGACGCGGCGATCTGTTCCCGACTGATCGTCCAAGGTCCAAGGTTGTCTTCAGTTTTGAGTGTCAATGGCGCGGCCAAGGCGGCCCGAAGCTGTTGGGCCGCGCTTTCGACATTGGCGATTCCGGACGGGGTTTCGCGGATCACCAGATCGATCTCTGCTCCGGTGTTTAGGGTCACGATCACTTGGTTTAGGCTATCTAAAGTGGCCGGGATGTCTAAACGACGGCCGCCTTGACCCGATACCGCGATCACCTCTAGGCCTTCGATTCGTAACAGGCCTTCGCTCATGCCTTGATCGATCTCACGGGCGATCGCGATCAATTTTTCAGTCGCAAGTGTTTGATCGTAGGTGATCACCGGCCGCACCGCCTCACCATTGAGCCAAGTCAGCCCTTGATCTAAGGTGCGGGTGATCGGATTGCCTTGCCGTCCGATGTCAAAGGCCGCGTCTACCGTGGCGCTTGCATCGAATTGAATGCCTAATTCGCCTGCGGTGTATTGCCAATAGCGTTCACCGTCGCGAAAAGTGAACACAGCGCGATCGTCAAAGGTGAATTGCCCGGAAAGCGCGGTGATCGCTTGTTCGCGGGTGAGTCCTTCTAAGCGCACGCCAAAAGCGGACACGCCCGGTAAGACTCGCTCGGCGTAATTGGATTGAAACGTCAAGAGCAATGCCAACAACAGGACGCATAACAAGAGTCCGCCGAACAAGACCAACAACGGTAGGCGCACCCACCATGGGTTAAAATCCGGTGGGGCAGTGGTCTGAGGCGTTGGGTTGATCATTTAGGTGCCACTTTCATACTTTTGGACAAGGGCATCGGCCTTTTTAAACTCATCCGATCCTTCTTCAACGGTATCTAAGACTTTGAGGGCAGCGAGATACTGCTCCATCGTGACTGTTTCTTGACCTTCACGCTCTAAGCGGTGCTTTTCCGACTCAATCCAAGTCAGTTCATCCGCGCTAAGTTCTCCGTGTGCTTTGATCGCTTGATCGATGTCCTCTTTTGAGAGCGTTTTTTGTTTTTCGAGAAGCCCTTTAAGGTGGTCAAATGCAGCGCTCATGGAAGCGGTCACTCCTTGTTACCTGCTAAGCTAAAACCACACTTATTTTAGCGCAAGATCAAGCGCCGATGCTACGCTGTTTTCAGCGCGATCCGAAGCCATTTTATTAACATCGCGGCTCTTTTCACCATCACGCTAGAAACTATCCCACCCAGGGAGATCGTTCCGCCTATCCCAAGCGGGTCGACTCCCTTCCTCATGTATGGCGGAGGGTTAGGGATGAAGTTATGAAATAAGCTTATAAGGACTAAAAACAACGTTTAACAGCTTACCACGGCTCTTTTTCCGTTTTGCCTCTCGTTTCTCTGTGTGTTAAAGCTTTTAACGGCGATCAACTTGCCAAAATTGGAACGGACTACATCTTCCCTCACACCCCTGAGGATCGCATAGAATCCGAAAAGTCAAAGCCAAGTGTGGTTATGGCGTATGCATGTATTCAAAGCGATAAATTGCATATTTTCCCTGTAAGTCATGAATATTTAACTAGGTTGAATGATAGGGTAAGTGGGATTTAGAAAATATTTTTAAACAATTCGCCTGTTATGGGATATACTGATCTTTAGGATGGGCGAAACAAGTGACGGGTTTATGGATTACGTTGAGTATGTGATTAGCGCGCTACAATTGGGCATAAAAACGGGTGGATCATCGAAAAGTGTAGAGAATTTACGCGCCTATGTTGACAAATACCATAATTTGGCCAACTTTGATCGTCGCCCTAATGATAAGAATGAGCATACTTCGCTCAAGATGCAACTTGAAGAAGTAACACCGGACGAAAAACAGCGAATACTGGCGTTGACTCTGATTGTATTCACAGAATGCCTTAAAGAAAAAGAGATATTTAATGATTGTACTAAAAAAGAATGGATCAGCAAAGTTACCCTTGCTATAAATGGAGGTAAACCTGACAATCAAGACAGTCCTAAGATAAAACCCCGCTGGTATGATTCTTTAACACTTTGGGAAAAAATTTTAGGGTTTGTCGGCGCCGTGGTGGGCTTAATCAGCGCAATTATTGTGTACAATACAGCGATCATAGAGATGCCTACACCCACCCCAACGCTTCCAATGACCTTGGCGGTGACGACAGCCCGTACCGGCACACCAGAAACGATCACTATTGGTCCGCCAAACACGTCTACAATGACTCCGGCTGTTAGTGTGACATCTAGTCCTCGCCCTACCACACCAATACCCCCAAGAGACATGATCGCGTTTGCAAGTGGGATCTACAGCTTGTTGACGATCGATAATCAAACGCGACTTGTCCAGATCGATGCATTCGCGATCGATCCTCATGAAGTGACCCGTGCGGATTTTCGTCCGTTTGCCGAAAATCCAGCCAATTCAACCCCGGCGACTCGTGAACGTCTTCTACAGACCGTGATGAATAATAACGATCTGCCAGTGGTGAATGTCACCTATGATGAGGCCCGCGCCTATTGCCAATTGATCGGCAAAGATTTACCTACCGCTGATCAATGGACATTAGCGGCGGGATGGAATCCAAGTGAAGCACGGATAAACCGTTATGCCTGGGGATTAGATGAGATCAATACCAACTATACCAATATGGACAATCGGTTAGGGCGTGTTATATCGGTGATGACTTTACCGCCGAATGCAGCCGGCCTTTACGAAATGGGTGGGAACGCAGCGGAGTGGGTGTTAAGCGAAGCAGTGGACGATTATCGTGCTTATGGCGGGGATTACCTTGCGCCTTATAGCAGTGGTCATGTGGCTCATTTTGATCGTTATGATCGCCCTGATCCCGCGTTAGAAATGGCGCGGATTGGCTTTCGGTGTGTACAAAATTCGTAATTAAATCCAGCACATTAAAAACGTAAAAAACTTCAAAAATTCCCAGTGTTAAGTGATATACTCAATGTAGTGCTAATTGAGCTATTTGGCTTAACATTGGAGAAGTTCAATGCGCTACCCACAATTCTTCATCGTCTTTCTTCTAACTTTATTGTCGGTTGCTCCACTCGCTGAAGTTTACGCTCAGTCTGAAGGTTGCAATACAGATGCACAAATCATTGTTAATCATATCAACGCTTCACGAACTCAATTTTTAGGCCGCGCCCCGCTTGCGCTAAATGATACTTTATGCAATGTGGCGATGGATCAAGCTTTGGTAATCGCTACAGGAGATTATCCCGAAGGACGACCAGATCTTAGAAATGCACCTATTAGCGGGGTTTCTGGTGTTAGGGACTGGATTCGCATTGAAGAAACCTTCCTAGCGTATCCTAGCGAAGACTACCCAGTTGATATGCGGCATTTTGTCAGCCAAGTTTATGATTTAAATGCGGTAATTGATTTTATACAGAGTAATAACTCTGAAATTTTCGATATATTCACCGAATTGGAATACCGCGAGATCGGCATCGGTTATATTTCCCCACGAGAGGGGTGTACACCCTGTTATCATCATTACGTGTTTATTGTGGGTTCGCAACCGAATGTGATTCCGCTTCTTCCTTACCAACCTGATCCCGATAGTACGGTTGATCCGGAAAATAACATTAATGCCGAACATCTGTTAGTACGAAACTTTCAGACCACCGAGATCACCTTTTGGCTACCCAATGAACGCTATTATAGGGGGCCGGATCGTGGCACGATTGGAGAAATTTCGCTGTTTCAGGTGAGTGAGTCGCGAGCAAATCTAGAAGCGGAAACCTGCCCGCAAAGTGAAGGCAACGGTTGGCAACGCTATAATTTGCGTGCCAGTTATAACGTTACCAGTGGATTAGGGGATAAAACCCTCTACGTGAAGCTGTGCGATCAATTAGGGCGTAGTACAATCCGTGAAATGGCGGTTAGGGTAATGGGCGATCAGGCGGCTGTGGCGGATTTTATCGTCACTACCGTGCGCGGCCCCGCTCCATTGCAGATCACATTTGACAATGCCTCGACTGGAAGCGGCCTGACTTATGAGTGGGATTTCAATGGGGATGGGACAATTGATACATTTGACGAAAATCCCACCTACACTTATCCCAGTGCCGGTCTTTACACTGTAATTCTCACTATTCGAGATGGGCAAGGGAATGTTGACCAAAAAATGGGGACAATCGAGGTTTTACCCGCGCTTGACCCGCCGCCGCTCTGCCCACAAGCACAATTTACGGTTGATCCACTTGAAGGGACAGCGCCGCTTACAGTCACATTTACCGGGACTTCTACCGGGGCAATCGACAACTGGGTATGGGATTTTAATGGTGATAATTTAAGCGATTCCAATGAGCAATCGCCGATCTATACATTTGACGAACCCGGCGAATACATCGTCAAATTGATCGTGAATGGTCGCGCCAATTGCACCGGAGGCAGTGGCAACCCGCAAAGCGATAGCCAAACGGTGATCCGTGTGTATCCACCGATCCAAGCCAGCTTTAGCGCGAATATTACCAACGGTACATCACCATTGACAGTAACGTTTAACGCGATTTCCGCACCGAATATTGTGAATTATCAATGGGATTTCGATGGTGATGGGTTGGTAGATCAATTTAGCGGCACGACTCACACGTTTACCTATGTGCGCGCCGGTACTTATACCGCGCAGCTCATTGTAACTGATGCAGCGGGTAACTCGTCCCAAAGTGAGATTGTGATCACAGTGTTGGAAGGCATTACGTTTACGCCCACTTTGACCGAAACACCAACTCCTTCAGCGACTTTGACTGAAACGCCGACTCCTTCAGCGACTCTGACCGAAACACCGACTCCTTCAGCGACTTTGACTGAAACACCAATAGCCTTCACTGCGACGGTGACATCATCACCGACTGAGACTCCGATCTCACCAACCCCAACTGAAACACCCACACCAACTAATACCCCAAGTAATACTCACACCCCCACAATCGCACCAGACACCCCGACTCTCACCAATACCGAATTTGTGCCTCCTGTTCCCTCTGGACAGGTGATCCGGTTAGTGTGGACACAAAATGCACTCGGCCCGGACACGGAAGCTAACTTCTTGGTAATCGTGAATCAAACCGGCGAGATGTTGAGTGAAGATGCTTTAAGTCGACTCACATTCCGGCAAAGTGGGCAAAACGTGATCCAATTCTCTGGCGAACAGTGGCAACTGATGAGCCAAACTGATACGTATGTGTTTCGCGAAGTTGAGCCGGGAGAATGTTTGATCATCTACCATGCGGAGCGTTGGACTCCGGGACAATTTGAGGCGCAAGAATTGGCCGGATGTGCTAAGGTTGAAGTGCGCGCATCGGTGGGATCGTTCGGTGAGGTACAAGTACCGGGGGATAACGATCTGTTTTGGCGCACGGGGACATTTGAGGTTTTATCTGATGGGGTCGTGATTGGAACTTGTGATACGACGATCGGATCATGCACAGTGAACCTCACGCAAGCGGGGGGTGTTTCGATCCCACAAGATAGCGCCGCGGGCATAAGTCCGCCTGTCGTGATTGCGCCCTCCATTACACCAATCCCGATGGCCTCGCCTTCCCTCACGCCGATCAGTGGCACGTTCAGCTTAGAATGGCAGCTCACTTCGCGCTACTTGGTGATCAAAAACATCAGTGGCCGCTCACAACCCTTGAGTCCGATCAGTGGTATGGAGATTCGTTACACCGATGCATCTGGGAATACACAGACGTTTCCCTTATCGCGTTTGATACAAGATCAAAGTTTTGATTATAGTGCGGGAGAATGTTTAGCGATCCACTTGCAGGATACCCAATATCCCGGCGATGATGAAACTCAACGTGATTTTAGCTGTAGCGATCGCGAGGCATACACCACGATCCAATTTGATTTCTGGGCGGATTCAGATCAAACGTTTCAGGTGATCACCTTTACTGGACAAACGATCGTGTGTCGTACCATCGATCTTCGCTGTGTAATCCCCTAGATCGCATGATCAGAGGCGCGAGAGGATCTCCGCGCCTCTGATCACATTTAAGCCCGATCGCGCCGCCAAAATTGGAAACGGCGTAACCACCGCTTTAAGATCCCGGTGCGCGCATCATTCCACGCTTGATCGGCTTGTTCGCCGGTTTGCGCGCCGTAACGGGCATCCGGTCGTCCGTAAGTCTCATCGCTATAAAGTTTGGTGATCGCATCTACCGGACGCTCCACCCCCGGCAGATCCTTGATGATCCGACGGCGGCGTTCATCGGGAGTTTGTTGGGGCGCAAAACGCAACCCGATCAAGGTAAGATAACGCTCTAAGCGGGCATAAGCGCGGGTGATCGGGCTGTATCCCCCCATACCGCGCCATTCCCACCACCAATAGATAAACACCAACACCCCGATCAACGCGGCCACGATGAATAAGCCGAATAACGCTAAGCCCAACGCCGATAAGATCAAGGTCAAGGGGTCGGTGGGACTCGGTGGGATCGGGGCGGGTTGCGTCGGTAAGATCACCGGAGTCTGGGTCGGCGTGGGAGTCGGAGTCGGGGTTGGGGTGGGCGGTATCAAATTGGTGTTATTCTCGTCCGCGTTGGCCGGATCGGTGGGTGTCGATTGCGGCGGTGTGGGTGTGGGCGGCAGCGGAGTCGGACTCGGAGTCTCGGTGGGTGGGGCCTCAAAGGGGGCAACGTTGGGTTGAATCGGTTCATCCCCGTCACGAATGGGGGGTGCTTCGGCGGACGTGGGTTCAAATTCGATCCACCCGTAATTCGGAAAATAGGCTTCGACCCAAGTATGAGCATCGCGTTCGCGCACAACATATACCCCGTTTTCGAGTTCCCCTTGTGTGAAGCCGGCCGCTAGACGGGCGGGAATGCCATGCACACGCAACATCACGACCATGGCGGTCGCATAATAGTTACAATAGCCTTCACGGGTCTGGAATAACACCCAATCGATCGGATCAACACCGGAGGGGGGCGTGGGGATCGACTCGTTATAGGTGATGTTTTCGCGTAACCAACGTTCGATCGCTTTGGCCTTGTCGTAATTGTTGGTCGCACCGGATTCGGCCACGATCCGCTGTGAGAGTTGCAAGGTCTCGGTGCTGATCACATTCGATGAGATTCGCAAATATTGCGGATGTTCACGCACCCAAAGGGGATAATCTGTCCCGGCATTGCGGAGCTGATCGGCGGTGGCAATCGAAACTAGGCTAGTGGCGGTATAGCGATCCCCCGTGCGTAAGATCTGTTGGGGGCGAATCGCGGACACGTTGATCGTGCGATTGGCTGTGCCTTCCGGCTCATTATAGCGGAAAAACAAACGGGCCGGCAGATCAATCAACTCCGGTTGAGGCGCGGTGTAGACCAAACGTGAAGCACGCATCCCGATCACAAAGGTCTGTTCCACCGGACGGCGGGCTAAGGTGACTTCGCCATTGATGTCGATCGGGGTGGTCTCTAAAGGGAGTTGAAATTCTGCGGCCGGCACCCAACGCCCATTTTCATAGGTCTCGAACACGCGTGAGCGCCAATAATAGCGCTGATTGTCCGGTACACTGACTTGAAACACGACTTGATCGCCTAATTGGATCGCGCCGCCGAGTTCTAACGATTCGCCGCCGTAATAATCGGAGCTGGTGGGGCCACTGCTTTCGATGGGCATGAACAGGCGATTTAAGAGTTCATTGATCTCAGTGAGCGGTTCAGAGCGTAAAAATTCTTGAAAGTCGTCTAACTGCTCTTGCAGATTGCCTGTAGGTACGATCCACGCGAATGCTAGGGCGATGATCGCTAAAATTGCACCGACGCGCAAGAATTGTTGGCGTAAGGATACGGGAATGCGAATCCCACTGGTATACCATTCCCACTCCCGTAAATCGAGATTAGAGCGGGCGATCAACAACAACGAGAGGAACACAAAACCCGCGATATAAGGGTTCAGGTTTTGATCGCCATTGTAAAAGACGCTATTGGTCAACATGATCAACGCGGGCGGCAAGATCACCCGCCAAACGCGATCGATCCGAAAGACATGCCACGCCGCGTTATAGCCCAAAAACCAAAACAGGAATCCGATCAAGAGGGTGAAGATCAACGGATCTTGATTGATGCGATCGGCGAATAGATCGGCTAACCAAGTGATCAAGCGGGTTAAAACACTGTATCGTAGCGGCTGCGCGCTAACAGATACCCAAACAAAACACCTAACAAGGTGATCGGCACGATCACCCGCATCTCTAGCATCCAATCGGACGCACTTAACAGCAAAACCGGCATCATCAAGAGCGCAATCGTGATGATCAAAGTGGTGAGATCGCCGGGGACGATCAAATTACGCCAAGTGGTTTTTAATCGTTGCGAAAAAGTTGGTTTACCGCTCATAAGTCACAAACGCTTCTGATGGACAGAGAGGATGAGCCGTGTTGATCGGATCATCAATGCCATTGTACGGGATCGGTGAGGGGATCACAACGGACGTTTACCCTACGCTTGGACTATGCTATGATCGAGTCATCGGGAAGATCAGGCGATCGCGGTGGGCTACGGCCCGCTGAGGAAAGTCCGCTCTCCAGAGGGCAGGGTGCTGGCTAACGGCCAGGCGGGGCGACTCGACGGCAAAGTGCCACAGAGAACAAAGTGCCAACGCAAGTTGGTGAGGGTGAAAAGGTGGTGTAAGAGACCACCAGCGCGGCTAGTGATAGGTGCGGCTAGGCAAACCCCACCCGGAGCAAGGTCAAGCAGACGTGAGGGGCGGCCCGTCCCGTTTGAGCGTCGGGTAGACTGCTGGACGCGGCGAGTAATCGACGCGCAAGATAGATGATCGTCCAACGACAGAAAGCGGCTTATCGATCCTCCCGATCGGCCTTATTTATGTGAACCGCCCTAAAAAGGGCGGTTCATTATTTTAAGTGTGCTACTCATAGTCACTTATGTTTTTTATCCCTTGTTTGTAACAGGATTATAACAAATCAGATGTTGTAAAACCTAGAAATTAAGACACGAGTTTGTTAAGATAAGGTTTAAAATAAAAACACAGTCACATCATGAACAATACAATAGGGAATAGCACATGACAAATGCAAGATTAAAAGCGA
>JALOOG010000061.1 GCA_025454525.1 Anaerolineae bacterium
GTGAATATTCGGCGCTTGCGCTTTGGGGTGATCCTTGCGACCGCCTTGTTAGCGGGGGGTGTCACCGCGTTTTGTGGCCCGATCGGCTTTTTAGGGATCGCTGTGCCACATCTAGGGAGAGCGTGGTTTCAGACTTCGGATCATCGTATTTTGATCCCCGCGTCAATTTTAATCGGCGGGATCGTGGCGTTGATCGCGGCGTTGATCGCCGAAGTCCCCGGCAGTAGCGCGATTTTGCCGTTGAACGCGATCACCGCGTTATTCGGTGCGCCGGTGGTGATCAGTGTGATCTTGCGCCGCAAAACGATCTAATTATTGTTATAATCGGGTCTAGACGGCTAAGAGGTAAGAACACGATGTATACCACATTTACGATCGAGAACTTTCGCGGGTTTAAAAACCTTCAACTTGCGGATCTGGCGCGGGTGAACTTGATCGCGGGTAAAAATAACACCGGAAAAACCAGTGTGTTAGAGGCGATCGCGGTCAATGCAGGAGAAAACAGTGCAGAATTTTTATTTCGTTTAGAGTGGTATGATCGCAGACGTGCAATTCCCGAGGTTGCTACCATTTTTAACAACTTTGATGTGGAGAACACAATTAAATTTACTGGAGATACTTCCGTTACAAAAAGTGATACATTACCCATGTTTTCTACGGGGGATACCTTATTATCAGAAATTAGTTTCATATATGATATTGAAGAAATCCCATCTCGATTTAAGCGTGAACTCATGCGCGATTTAGAAAGACTTTCCCGTGGTCTCGATCCTGAAGCGTTGGAAGAAAACATTGAATTCGTCCAATTACAACGCTTTTTCAATAATACAGAATTGAAGAAATATCTTCTATCTAGTTATCATCGCTTTCCTTCTGGGTTAAGCGGATTGGGATCAGCTTCACGAAAACAAGGATTTATATTTTTATCAGCGAGAAGGCGTATCTCTAATCAGACGATTACTTCGCGTTTTAGTTTATTAGAGATGCAAGATAAAACTGACACATTAATCCAAGCCTTGCAGATCATTGAACCTAAATTGCGAGGTATCAAAATTTTAAATATTGGCGAACCGGCTTTATATGTCGATTTAGGCTTAAAGAAACTGATGCCATTTTCGGGTATGGGAGATGCGATTGATCGATTATCAACGATCATTCTTGCGATTTCAGATACGCCCGACGGGGTGGTGCTGATTGATGAGATCGAAAACGGCTTGCATCACTCCATTTTAAATCAGGTGTGGCAAGCGATCTATCGGGCGGCGCAATTGTTTAATGTGCAGGTATTCGCCACGACGCACAGTTACGAATGTATCAACGCGGCGCATGAGGCCTTTAGCGAAACCGAAACTTACGATCTAGGGTTGTATCGGTTGGATCGCCTTGATGACGGTGAGATTAAGGCGGTACGCTATAATCAACGCACGTTATCCACCGCGATCGAATACAACTTTGAGGTGCGATAATGATCACCATCACATCACCCCATCTTCTGTTAGTTGAGGGAAAAGATGAGGTTGAATTTTTTAAAGCACTTCAACTTATTTTGGGGATTACCTCGCTTCAAATGATCGATTGCAAAGGACGTAACGAAATCCCGAAAGTGATTGAGACGTTAGTCATTTCACCGAAATTTTCTATGGTTAGAGCAATGGGGATTGTGCGCGATGCTGATGAGAATCCAAGCGGCGCTTTTACCAGTATTTGCGCTTGTCTGGTTGAAAATGAATTACTAACACCAGAAACACTAAAATTACTAAAACCTCTTGAAATAACCGAGCAAAGTAAGGATTACCCTGCTGTTGGGGTGATGATCATGCCTGGTACGATCGCCGGAAAGATGCTTGAAGATCTGTGTTTAGCGGCCTTTGTCGATGATCAGATCCTCAAATGTGTGGAAGCGTATTTTGAATGTCATGGTGTTACCTCGCACAACCCAAGCAAAGCAAAACTCACCACCTTTTTAGCTGCCAAAATCAACGAAAAAGGCGCGGTTGGTCTCGAAAAGGCGGTAGGGCGTGATTGGTGGCCATGGGATCATAAAGCGTTTGATGAAGTCAAGGCGTTCATCACCCTGTTAACTACGTGACCTTCACAACTCCCGAAGCTGATACCCCGCCGAAGCACGGATCACCAAAGACGGCGGGATCAAAACGTGGCGTTGTGGCAAGCGTTCCCTTTGGATGACCGCCTGTAACATCTTGATGATCGTCTGGCTGATCTCTGGGATCGGTTGGCGGATCGTGGCCAAAGCCGGACGTAGATAACTGCCCATCGGCACATCATCAAAGCCGATCACAGCCAGATCGCGCCCGATGATCACACCGCGCTCCTCCGCTGCATTTAAAACTCCGATCGCTACCAGATCGCTTAGGCAAAATAACGCGGTCGGACGCTCCTTCAAGCCCCAAAAATAATGAAACGCGGCCCGGCCACTCGCTTCGCTATGCTCTCCGCGCCGCACATAACGTGCATCGATCGGGAGTCCGTGTTCTTGGAGCGCATCATAGTAACCTTGTAAGCGATGTTCACCTGCTAACGAGTCTTGATCCCAAGCTGCGATCGCGATACGTGTATGGCCTTGTTGGATAAAATAACAGATCGCATCGAACGCCCCTTGATGACCGTCGGTATCCACATACGGAAAATCCCATTCCGGCGTAGAGCGTCCAAACGCCACAAACGGAAAATGCAGTTCCATCAACAAGCGAATGCGCGGATCATCGCGCACGGTATCGGCTAAGACAAAGCCGTCCACGCGGCGCGTTTGAATCAGATCACGGTAGATCGTCTCTGGATCTTCGGTCGCATGGGTAAAGGTGAGGATATGATAGCCCAAGTTTTCGGCGGTTTGGGCGGTGTAATAGGTGAAATGATCCAACAACGGGTTAAATTGCCCCGGTTTCAGTTTATACCACGGATAGCCGATCAAGCCGCTACGATTGGCCTGTAGGTTGCGTGCGATCACATTGGGTTTATAACCAATCCGCTCAATCGCCTCCCAGACCGCTCGACGGGTGTTTTCACTGACTGAACCGTCTTTGCCATTGATCACATACGAGACTGTGGCGATCGAAACCCCCGCTTCTCGTGCAACATCTTTGATGGTGGGCATAACGCCTAACCTAACTTTCTAACAGCTCCGGCGGGGTGTAGATCGTCACCTGTAAATGCGTTAACACCGATCGCGTGGCGATCACCGCTAACATACTCACCGTTAGCAACAACCACGCGGCGAAAAAAAAGGTACTAATCGCGCTGATGATCACCCACACAAGCCATAACCCCAACGAAAAAAACGGATGCAACACGATCATCAACAGCGCATTTCGGAGCGCGCCGCGTAAGGTCGGTCGTTCCATGTGATAATAGATCGGGTAAAGATACACCATGACCCCTGACCAGAGCAACATCGCGCCGATCCAGACCACGCGCATCAGATCATAGAATACACCCGTTTGCCCGCTATAACTCGTGAGATTGGTGAGGTTGATCCCATAGATCAAGAGCGAGAGCAGCGTTAGGATCACACTGTTGCGTAAATTTTCGCGAAAGCCGTCCCAAAAATCGTTGAGATCGGCGCGGGGGCCGGTATGGGCCAGATAACTCATTTTCACGAGGCCGGCCCATGCGGCCGGCGCGGTAACAATCGGCAATGAACAAACTACACACAAAAAATTTGCCCAAATATAGATGTAACCGCGCTGGTTGAGATGACGCAACGCTGCGATCAAGACTCGAAGCACGCGCCGATCATCCTTTCAATCCACTGTAGCTCACACCTTCCACGAAATAACGTTGGAAGAAGAAGAACAGCAAGGCCATGGGTAAGGTGGTAAAGATCGCGCCCGCCAAGAACACATTCCACCGCAAGGTATCGCCAAATTGACCGCGCAATTGTGACAAGCCTAACGGCAAATTCCATAGATCTGGGTTTTGGTTGACGATGATCAACACATCCATAAAGTTGTTCCATGTTCCTTGGAAGCTGAAGATCGTCAAGGCAGTGAGGGCAGGTGTGGCCATCGGTAACACGATCCGGAAGAACATCGTAAACCGACTCGCGCCGTCTACCGCCGCTGCTTCTTCGATCTCTTCTGGGATCGACTCAAAGAACTGTTTCATCAGGAACACGCCGAACGCATCCGCGGCCAAGGCCAAGATCACGCCTTGATAAGTGCCTAACAGGCCCAATTGTTGCAAGATGATAAAACGCGGCACCAGCAACACCACGCCAGGGATCATCATCGTGCCGAGGATCATAAAGAACATGAAGCGCTTGCCGGGGTATTTGAGCCGTGCTAACGCATAACCCGCTAACGAGTCAAACAGGACTCGTAACACGGTGACGGCCACGGAATAGATCACGTTATTACGAAACCAAGTGCCAAAATCGTACAAAAAGACTTCTTCGTAGCCTTCTAACGTCGGATAAAAGGCGAGTCCGTCGGTGGTGTCTTCCGCACTCAACGCCACACCGCCGGGCGTACAATCGATAAACAACCCGGGTTGATCCAAGATCGGGAGAAACGCCTCGGAGACCTCACGAGTCGCGGGCAAACACTTAAACGAATTGGAGATCGACAGGACAAACGGCACGGTTTGGATCAACGCGAACAAGATCAAAAAGGCGATCGCGATCGCGGCGACCAAGAATCGCACGGCTTGACGTAAGGTGAACGCGGGACGTTTAGAGGTGGTTATGGTGGTCATCTGGTCACTCCTAAGCGTCCAAAGTTTCGCGGGTGATGCGCCGTTGTAACATGGTAAAGGCGAAGATGATCGCAAACAAGAGTAGTGCGGTCGCGGCCGCTAACCCCATTTGTGAGTTTTGGAAACCATTGCTATAGACGATATAGGCGATCGTCAAGGTGGTTTTGGCCGGGCCGCCACTGGAGATCACAAAGATCTGATCAAACACTTGGAACGTGCCGATCAAGCCCAACGTCACGACAAAAAAGGTCGTGGGGGTGAGCAACGGCACGGTGATCCGGCGGAATTGTTGCCAACCCGTTGCACCGTCAATGGAGGCTGCCTCATACACGCTGCCAGGGATATTTTGCAACGCCGCTAAGTAGATCACCATCATCGTCCCGATCGTCGTCCAAGTGTTGAGGATCATGATTGTCAACATGGTGACACTCGGGCCGCTGATCCACTCCCAGAGCGTTAACCCGGCCAATTCGTTCTGCGCCCAATCGCCAACGGTGCTGCGATTCACCCCGAACAGGCCTAAAATGTTGTGGATCACGCCGTTGGGGTCTTCAAGCCAATTGACCGCCTGATAATTCGGGAAAATCGCTTGGATGATCGTGTTGACTAAGCCGCTTTGGGTGAACATCCACATGAAGATGATCGAGATCACCACCGACGAGGTGATCGACGGGAAGTAGAACGCAGTACGGAATAGACCCTTGCCGCGTAACCACCGTTGATTGACCACCGTCGCTAACAACAAGGAAAGGAGGGTTTGTGCTGGCACAACTCCCAACACAAAGTAAACGGTATTTTTCAAGGAGAGGAAAAAATCACTTTGACGGATGCCCGGTTCAAACAGCAACCGCGAGTAATTCTCCATGCCCACAAATTCAAAGGCTTGATCTAAACCGTTTTCGATGTTCTCGTTATTTTCGACGCTGACTAAGGCAGCCAAGTTGGGATCTTCGATCGTGTCTAATTGTCGCCGCCGCACGTTCGAGTCGCGGCCGGGTTCAAGCGCGATCACGCTCACTTCGCCGGTGCCATTGGCAGTAAGGGTGAGCGGTAAATCGGTCTGATACACACGCAAACTTTCCGGATTGCCATTGGAAATTTGTGTGCCGGCCGGTATGGTAATGGTGTCGGCGGTAAGGTTGGTAAATGTCACCGTGCCGGAAGCAACGGCGGATTGTTGTGCCAGCGGGGTGATTCCGTTCCAATTTGTAAAACTAATATAAACCGCGAAACCAATCGGGATAATTAAAAAGAAAAGAAAAACAAACAACGCCGGAGCCATGAACGCATAAGCGGTGATCGTTTCCTCGCGTTTTTTATCGGACATATTTGCCATGGGGTGCTACCCTTTCTATGGCTGACAGGGGGCGGACAGATGCCGCCCCCTGTGATCTCAGGATCTCAATTATTCTGATTCGGCGAGAATTTCTTCGGCAACAGAAACCGCATTGAGGATAATGTCATCAGCGGTTGCTTGTCCCTCAAAGCCTTGTTGCAGGCCTGCGTTAAATTCATCGATGAACGGTTGGAAACCGACCGGTAACACCCACGGATAGGCATAGTCCGCGCCGGTGATGAAGGCGTTGAAGTCTTCAGGGTTCACGTTCGCGCCTTCGGTGCGGGTCATCCAGTTGTTTAAGTAAGCTTCCATCGCATCCGGACGGGGGGGCATTGGGCCAAAGCTGACTTCGGCTAGGGCGGCTGAACCTTCGGCATTGGTCAAGAAGTTCACCAAGCGCCAAGCAGCTTCTTCTTTTTCGCCTTCGATATTGGCGGCTACACCGTAGCATACGGTAAAGGCCATGGTCGCTTTACCCATTTCACCTGCGGGTAATTCAGCCACACCCCAGTTGAGTTCGGGATAGGTCGTCAAGAGGAAGTTGATCACCCAGTTGCCTTCCATCGCCATCGCGGCGCGGCCGGTACCAAACGCTTCACCACCCCAACCCGCGTCCACGGTGGACGGCGTGCCGCCGATCCCGTCACGGGCAAAGCTCATGTAGAAGTCTAAGGCTTCGCGGGCTTCTTCACTGTCTAAAGCGAGATTGCCTTCTTCGTCAAAGATCGTGCCACCATTTTGATACAGGAAGGGCAACCAACGTTCGAGGTTCGGCGGGGTTACCAAGCCGATCACACCCGCTTCGGTGTCGGTGAGGGCTTCAGCAGCGGCGCGCAGGTCTTCCCATGTCCAATCGGCGGTTGGGTATTCGAGTCCGGCCGCGTCAAACAGGTCTTTATTGTATTGTAACGCCATGGTGGAGAAGTCTTTTGGCGCGCAATACAGATCGCCTTCAAAGGTGAAGATGTCTAACAGAGACGGGTAGAAACCTTCAGGATCATCGATCAGATCATCACCGATTGCCACGACACCGGCCGTCGCCCAATCGGG
The DNA here is from genome assembly GCA_025454525.1 of Anaerolineae bacterium. GTDB lineage: Bacteria > Chloroflexota > Anaerolineae > Aggregatilineales > Phototrophicaceae > JALOOG01. The sequence goes on from JALOOG010000061.1 coordinate 7,103, forward strand.
CAAGCGGGAGCTATCGACATAGAACACTTCGGGATAGGTGCCACTGGCGAACGCGGTTTGCATGGTCACGGGGTGATCCGTTGACGGGACAAACTGCACGTAGATATCGGCGTTGGCATCCATGAACGCATCTAATTGCGCGCTCAAAGCCGCGTCTTCTTGTTGGCTAGATGACCATCCGGCTAAGGTCAAGGTGATCGGCCGGTTAGCACGCTCATCCGGTTCGGGGGTCGCTTCTTGTGCGACCACACTTCCGAACAGCGGTAGCGCCAACAACACGAGCGCTAAAATCAGAGACAAACGATTGTTACGCATGGTACAGTCCTCCAAAAAAATTATTATCGGTCGTAGCGCAAGTCTAACTCCCTGTTGCGCCAACAGGATTACCCACAGGGTGACGAACGGTGATTTGTCGCCGTTGACCCTGATAGTAAACAGTGAAAGTGACACTTTTCCAATGATCTGGCAATTTCGGATCGGTTTTGAGGTCGCCATGATCGATCGTCAACCCGCAAAACCCAAAAACCACCGCTTGCCATAAACCGCCGCTGGCCGCGCCATGGATGCCATCGCGCACATTGCCTTTGTTATCTTGTAGATCGATCATGGCGGCGTGTTCAAACATATATTCCGCGTCATCCATCAGGCCTAAGCGCGCCGCGACCCACGCATGGATCGCCGGACTCAAGGAGGAGCCGTGATCGGTACGCGGATAATAGGTGTGCCAATTGTTGAGCATCACCTCGCGAGATCCCACCTGATCACCCAACAGGGCCATCAACATCACCACATCGGCCTGCTTGATCACTTGGGATTGCAAGGCGCGATGATGTCCTAACATCGGCCACACACCGCCGACTCGCGGTTCATAGTGTGGCACGGGGATATATTCCATTTCAAAAAAGCCGTCAAATTGGATATGACGCTGTTGTTCCGCATCAAAAGGCAGATACATGCGGGCGATCACATCGCGCCAATGATCCAAGCGGGCCGGGGTTAATCCGAGTTGTTCGGTGAGGGTTCGCGCTTGATCGGGGGCGTGTTGCTGTAGCCAATCGATCAATTGTAGCGCTTGCTCTAAGTGCCAAACCGTCATGCGGTTGACAAATACGCTGTTATTGATGTTTTCGTGGTATTCGTCGGGGCCGATCTGCATGGTTAACTCATAGCGATCGCCTTTCAACTCTACACGACTTCCCCAAAAGACAGCGGTATCCAACACGATCTCCGCGCCATAGCGGATCATGAACTCGGTATCACCCGTCCAGTGCCAATATTGCATGATCGCGTAAGCGATGTCCGTGGAGATGTGTTGTTCATTATCGCCCGTCCAGATCCGAATGCGTGTGCCGTCGGGTTGGGGATCGCTCCATTGAGGCGTGGTTTCTTCGCCGGTGTCGGTGGATTCCCAAGGATACATCGCGCCTTCATACCCGTTGGCTTGGGCTTTATGCCGTGCGCCGGGCAAACGTTTGTAGCGATACATCAACAGGTTACGGGCGATCTCCGGTTGTGTCAGCGTCAAGGGCGGCAAGATAAACAATTCGGTGTCCCAAAACACATGGCCTTTATAGCCAAAGCCAGAGAGGGTTTTTGCGCCGATGCTCACATCATCGTCATGTTGTGGCGCGGCGATCAAGACATGATACATTGTAAAACGCAAGGCGATCTGGGCCTGTTCATCGCCTTCAATGATCACGTCACTATCACGCCAATGATCGGCCCAAGCGGCCGTATGGGCCTGATAGAGCTTATCATATCCGATCGCGGTCGCCTCTTGAATTTTCGCTTGGGCCGAACCTAACGGATCATCGCTATCACGACTGGTATAGATCGCGGTCAACTTATCGATCGTGACCGTGCCGTCTTTATCCAGTTGGATCACGGAGGTCAGGCGTGGTTGGGTCGCATGGGACGCGGCATTGACCGCTTGCGGGCTGATCAAGCGCGAGGCGATCCCCATACGGTAAGGGGATTGTCCGGTTTTGCCGCTTACGGTGATCTGATCAGCTTCGGCCGTCGTTTGTAAGTTTGTCCAATGGCTTACGCCGTTATTGGTGACTTCGGCATCGATCCAAGCGAGGATCTCGACTCGTGGCGCGCCGTCGATCGCGATCACTTTGAGGCGTTGGGCCATGACATGCACATCGGCTAAGCTGACGAAACGCTCAAAAATGACTTTGACTGTCCCTCCGGACTCGGCGCGAAACAAGGCTTCACGGCGTAAGAGGGCGACATCCATGTGAAGCGTTCGTTTATAACCTAATAATACGCCTCCGGTGGGCTTGAGCAGATCCAAGGCCTTGGTGCGAAGGTGAAAGGGTGTGCCGTCTACGGTGAGAGTGAGTCCTGTCCAGTTAGGGAAATTGACCAATTCCGGCACTAACATGCCGGGCGCGTGATTATAAACCCCGTGAACTAGGGTAGCGGGGGTCTGACCTTCTAGGCCTTCTTCAAAGTTAGCTCGGCTGCCTAAATAGCCATTGCCTAAGGCGAAAATGGTCTCGTAATAGAGGTGTCGTTCAGGTTGAAACGGATACTCGCTAATTGACCACAAGCGTTTTTGCATAAAGATCTCCGTTTAATAACTAAGGTAATGATAGCGCGTATATTAAATTTTAGCGCTCGCCAGTTTAAAAACCACCAATAAGTTCGCTTTATTTAAACGTTTAATTTAGCGGGTTTAACCAAAAAAAGCAAAACAAAAGCTTAAGATTTGATTAAAAATTGGTTTTGCGGGATCGGGCGGATCTTAGGGTTTGCTTACAGCGATCCAATGGTTTTTGGGTTACACTAAAGATCGACTCGGTAAGCCGAAGAAAAGAGGACATAATGACCCTGTTAAACGCGCAGCCTGATGCGATGAAACACCTGTTGACAGAGGCCCAAGCGATCGCCGTGGTGGGCATGTCAGATGACACTCGGCGGGCCAGTTATCAGATCGGGATGTTCCTCAAACAAGTGGGTTACACGGTTTATCCGGTTAACCCGACACTTCATCAGATCGATGATCTGGCGGTTTATCATAGTTTGGAGGATGTGCCGGGGCCGATCGATATTGTGAATGTGTTTCGCCGCTCTGAATATCTCCACGGGGTGGTCGAAGATGCGATACGGGTTGGTGCTAAGAGTGTATGGGCGCAACTTGGTGTACATGATGACACTGCGATCCGCCGGGCCACCGAAGCGAAGCTACCGATCATCACCGATCTCTGTATTAAAGTCGAATATTGGCGCTTAAACGTGCAACGTCCAGCCCCCTTAGATTGAAATTTGGCAAAATAGGGATTTTGTCGCATATTAGATCCTTATTGTGTGAGTCCGCAAAGGATAAAAAAGATGAAACGTTTCCTTTTGGTGACGCTACTCGTCGTGTTATTGAGCAGCACTGCCCACGCGGCGCTGCGAAACGGGTTGGTCTTTGGCATGAATTGCAGCGGCTTTGTGAGTCGCGGCGGGGAATTGATCTTCAATCGTGATAATACAGGCACCGGCCGCGAACAATACACCATTCAAGCGACCGACGGCAACGGCGTGGTGATCTTCACCACCACCGAAGTATTGTATGTTGGGAGTCGTTTGGTGTTAACGCCGGGGCTGTTCTTTGAGTGGAACTCCCCACCCACCGCTAACCCGATCACGGTGCGCGTGACCAGCAATGCGGGCAATGGTTTATCAGAGCAAGCGGTTTACACCGTCACCGGACTATGCGCCGGATTACCGAATATTGATATCGATCTCGATCCGCTCACCTTGACCGGAGAAACCTCGCCGTCTGTGGCGATCAATGCCGTCCCACCGCGTCCGGTGAATCCGCCTTTGGATTTAGCCGATCTGGATTATGGGTATTTGATCGTCAATACCGCCAGCTTGAATATCCGTAGCGGCGATAGCGTCAGCTATACGATTGTCGGACGAGTCAGCGGTGGCACCGAGTTGATCGTGTTGGGGAGCAATCTGGGTCAAACGTGGTGGTATGTGCAGGTCGGTGAGATCGTTGGTTGGGTGAACAATGTGCATGTGTTGATCCGCGGGGATCTATCGGATGTGCCGGTGGTGCCGGTGACGGGTGAGATTGCGCGGGCGACATTGTATCTTTATCGCACCCAAGCGCTGTTAGCGCTCCCGATCGAAGGCGCATTACCCGTTTGCGAGATTGCTGGAGATCAAGAGTACGTCTTGGTGGGACGGAATCGCGCCACGACGTGGTATGAACTCGAAGCGCTGTGTAATGGCGTGATCGTGCGCGGGTGGGTGCCGGCCGAAAACGGCGGACTTCGCAATCCCGCCGAATTGATCCTACCGATCACCGATTAAAACGACTCTGCTGATTAGGTTCGCCGTGATTTAACCCGATCACGGCGGCCTTTGACTTGTAGGCGATTTCCTGATCTGGCAACTTTGCGGTATAATCAAGCGAAAGTCAGCTTAAGGACAATCCATGCCTTCACGCATCGCCCAAGCGATCGCGCTTCAACCTGACATCATCGCCCAGTTGATCGAAACCCAACAGACCGCTATTCAACAGATTGCCCATGTCATCCGCGATTTTGATCCGCGCATGGTGATGATCGCGAGTTATGGTCATGCCGCCAATTACGCACAATATCTTTTTGGGACGTATGCCGGACTTCCCGTTCTGTCGATTGCACCCACCCTCTATACGTTGTATCAAGCGCCTCCCTTGACCCAACGCACATTATTGATCGCGATCGCCCCTACTGGAGATTGTCGGGATCTGCATGAGATCATCGTGCAGTGCCAGCGACAAGAGACGATCACCTTAAGCCTCACCCATAATCCCGACTCACCCTTGGCACAGGCCGCCGATTATCATATCCGCTTAGGGGAATATACCCCCGAAGCCCTAACCGGAAGTTATCCGGCGCAATTGACCGCCCTCGCGATGCTGGTGGCAGCGATCACCGAAACAGCGGAATTACAAGACACACTCGCGCATCTGGTTCACTTGATGCACGCCACGCTCCATATGACCGCCGAAATTTCCCGTTGGATCGAACAGTATCGCCACCTGAATCGTATCTTGATTGCCGGCCGCGGCTATAACGAAACCACCGCTTCTGAGATCACACGGGTGATCAACCATGTATGCACCACCCGCGCCGAATTATTCGGTGAGATCGACTGGCTCTATCGCACCCCGATCCCCGCCGATACCCCTGTCTTGGTGATCGCACCTTGGGGCAAGACTTTACGCCCGATGATCGAATTGCTTAATGACCTCGCACAACGGCAGATTGACCGCTTGGTGATCTGCAATGATCACACCCTGTCTCCCTTTGCTAATCATGTCTTGCCTTTGCCGATCGGCTTACCGGAATGGTTAAGTCCGATCTGTGCAGTGTTACCCGGACAGGTGTTTGCGGAACGGTTGGCGCGTTTGCAACTGACTTAGGGCTGGACATGCGAATTAAGCTGATCGCGGATCTGGTGAGCCATGTCAATCAACGTGAACTCACCGATCACGATTGGCTGATAGGTCAACTCCTCTAGCCATTGCTGCCGGAGTTTTGGTGTGAACGCCGGATGCCCCGCGCAACATGACCCGATCCGATCGGCTTGATCAGCGCACCACCCCCGCGCCGCTAACAGCAATAAGGGGATCAACGATGCTTCTAAACTCAACATCAACGCGAGATCTAGCCCCGCACATAATTCAACCCGTCCCGCCTCAGATTCACCCATCTCAAGATGAAGTTGTGCCAAAAGCTGATGAATCGTGATCATCGCCGCCTTGCGATCCAACTCGCGATACAAGGTCAATGCTTGAGTTAACGCTGCGAACGCCCCTTGCGAGTCCCCTTGCGCTATGGCCACATCACCGAGTCCTTTATAGGCTTCGGCGATTCCGTCTTTCACTTGGATCGCGGTAAACAACTCAAGCGCGTGTTGATAGGCATGTTTCGCCTCATCATACCGCCCTTGATCGTAAATAATCGTGCCTAGGTTGACGGCGATCGCCGCGATACCAAAACGTTCTCCGATCTCGGTGAAGATCGTTAATGCCTCGCGATAATAGTGTTCGGCGGCCGGGTGATCCGCTTGACTTAACATCAGATTGCCCAAGTTGCCTAAGGTGTAAGCCATGTTTTGCCGATCGAAGATCACCTGCGAGAGGCTCAAACTTTCCTCTAGACTATCACGCGATTCCTGAAAACGCCCCTGCACTGTCCAGATCGCAGCCAAATTGCTTAACACCGTCGCGATCCCACGCAGGTGCTGGATGCTCCGCTGCACGCCCAAACTTTCGCGCAAATAAGCTTCCGCCATATCCAAGTTCCCACGTAAGATCGCGTGAGTGCCAAGGTTATTCAAACTGGCCCCAATGCCTTCTTGATCGCCGATCTCTCGACGCATAGCTAACGCCGCTTGTTGATCCGCTTCAGCCTGATCTGGGTGATTTAAGCCCGCGTTGATCAAGGCCGATAAGTAGAGATTGTCCGCTTGCTGATGTGGAGTCAGCGTCAAGGTTTGCGCCTGCCTGACATACTGTTGAGCGGCAGAGTAATCGGTTAAGCCATGATAAGCCCGGATCAACAGATGCAAGAGTGTTACTTGATGCACATCCCCTTCTGCTAACAAGGTCAAACCCTGTTGAATTAAGATGACCGCCCGGCGATAATCCGCTTGGTAATGCACCAACCGCTCCGCCACAGGCAACAGATAACGCAATGCTGCTTCGGAGTCGTGTGCGTCTTGCCAATGCGCTAACAACAGTTCATGATAACGAGGGTTATCTGGGTAGGTTGTTTCGATCGCGATCGCGATCTCTCGGTTGAACGTGCGCTTCTGATCCTCGGTGAGTGCTTCGATCACCCCTTCGCGCCATTTGTCATGCTGAAAGCGCCATTGACCTTGTGCCAATTCGATCACCCCAGCATTAACCGTCAAGGTCAAAAAGTCATCGATCGGTAGATCGGCCACCCGTGCTAACACCGCCAGATCGAAAGTGCGCCCCGCGATCGCAGCCCGTTGTAACAACGCTCGTGCTGATTCCGGAACCCGCGCTAACCGCCGTGCGATCACCGCACCTAGTCCACGGGTAAAGAGGTTTGCAGGCATCGGAAGTTGACCCACACCGTCTAACCCGCCCGATTCTTCGGCCAACGCCCGCATCATCTCCACCATGAAGAAGGCGTTGCCTCCGGTTTCGCGGCTCAAAAAAGTGTTGATCTGTTCATCCGCATGACCTAACATCTGATACACCAGTTGATCGATCTCGGTTTTACCCAAGCGCCCTAACTTGATCACCGTCACCGCGCTTAATTCATCGGGGAGTTGGGGCCGCTCATCATCGCGATAAGTGCCGATCACCAGTAAATTCGGCACTTGATCGCGCAAAGTGAGGATCTCCTGCAATAACAGCAAACTTTCTTGCGCCCAATGCAGATCTTCTAACAAGATCACCACCGGACGCGCTTGGCGTTTTAAGATCCCGATCACCGTCACCGCGAGTCGTTTACGTGCCGCTTCTCCACTTAACGCGGGGACATTGACCACATCAACCCCCAGATCCGGCGCGATCTCCTTGAGGATACTCGCTTCGATTGGGTCAAACGGGGTAGTTAGATTCAACTCCAGAATCGACTCGTGCCACACTTGATAAGGTAAGCCCGCGTTCGGGGAGGTTTGACCGCGTAAGACCAATAACCCCTTGATCAAGGCCCGCGCCGCGATCTCCTCTAACAAACGCGACTTTCCCACGCCGCTTTCCCCGCCGATCAAGATCGCGCTTGCTTCTGTTGTCCTCTGATCGCGTAGTTGGATCAACGCCGCCCGTAGCTCCTCAATTTCGCGCTCATGTCCCACGAATCGTGAAGCTTGTAAGAAACTTTCGCGAATCGGTAAGCTTTGCGGCGGAAGAGGTTGATTTACGGCCTGATGTAGACGGATGATCACCTCGGTCACTGATGACGGACGCGCCGCCGGATCTTTGTCCAGTAACTCACTTAATAATGCCGCTAATGGAGGGGAAAAGGGAGTCATCGCGGGCATTTGGCATAAGATTTGAGTGATCAGATCAGAAGCACTTTTATGCGGAAAGGGATAATGCCCGCTGAATAACTGGTACAAGATCACCCCCACCGCATACAGATCTGATTGAATCGTGGCCAGTTGATTCATGAGGATCTCCGGTGCGCTGTACATCACTGTGCCGGCCGATGAAGGACGCTCCGATCGGGTGAGGTCATCAGCCAATCCAAAATCCAACACTTTTACGCCATGGGCATTCATCAGCACATTGGCGGGCTTCAGATCGCGGTGAATCATGCGATTGCGATGCAAATAGGCTAACGCTTGTAACATTTCAGTGGCGGCTGTTAACGCTTGGGTGGGGTCTTTCACGACCTCGGTGATCGGCCGGGCCTCTGGAAGAAATTCCATTGTAAAATAAGGTTGGGTGTGGGTTGATCCCGCTTCGGTGACAAAGCCAAAATCTAATACTTGGATGATGTTGGGATGACGTAAGCGCACCAAGGCCCGAAATTCATCAATCAACGCGCTAAAACGTTCATCATCTGCGGCCAAGGCGATCGGTAATCGTTTCAGAGCGACCGATTGCTTTCGCAAGCGATCATACACCTGATACACTGCCCCCATTCCACCCTTTGCTAAATAGGCCTCTACCTGATAACGATAATGGTCTTGCATCACGATGTCCTGTCACATTAAAAAAGAGACCTCTTTATCAAAAGGCCAAATGATAAATTTTTTCTAACAGGGACTTCTAAAAACCGATCCAAAATCAGGGGAAATGTTGTACAATTTATACAAGTGTTCTCACAGAAAGCGAATAAAATGGCGCGTAGAAAAAGCGACAATCGGCGCGAGGAACCTCGCCCCGCCTATAGCCGCCGCAAAAGCGAAGATGAAGCGCGGGTAGAGCGCATCACTTGGTTTTTATTGGTGGCGATCTTCGCGGTGATCTACTTCATCCGCGACGATGTGGCCCAACTGCCGAATTGGGCCGTCCCGATGGCCGGAGCGCTGGTCTTATTAGGATCGGGCTTGTATCAATATTCCCGCCGTTGGCGTGTCAGTCCGGTCACATGGATCATCGGAGTTACGATGCTGTTTATGGTGATCTTCAACTTTGTCTATGATCCACGCATCGACATGCTAGGGTTTTCGTTGATCGCGTTTATGGTGTTGATCGGTTTTGGGATCTTAAGCGGCGAAACCTAAAGCGGGATCGTTCGATCCCCAGATGAGGCGTGATCTTACGCCTCATCTCAGTAATCTCAGGAATGTATCCCATCCATGGAGACGGAACGGCTCATCTTACGCGGGACAGTTCGATCCCCATGGTTGGGTGAGGACTAGGGTGGGGTTGGACGCAAGAAACTTTCCTGTACCTACTTCTGGTCTAAAAAGTGTCACTTTTGTAACGACTTTTTCGATTTTGAGGCATAAAAGTTGCAAAAAGTCCCGTTTTGTGGTTAAACCAATAAAGAGAGCCTTTATTTTTCGTAATCGAGTGATGTTATAGTGAACGCCGTGGATGACTCAAGTGAAGTTTCTAACCGTGTAACCGTAGAAGATGTCCGTAAACTTGCGTTGCCCTTGGGGACGCGGGTGATTGCTGGCGACGGCCTCTTGCATCGCCCAGTGATTTGGACAAGTGTGGTGTATCCCGAAGATAACACTGCGGCGAAAGCGATCCAACCCCAAGAGATCATCTTGTATTCCACGCTAGAAACCAGTGGGATTCGTGTCACCTCTGATCTAGATGTGGTGCGTTGGGCTTGTGACATTCAAGCTTCGGCCCTAGTGGTCGCAGAAACCCTCTCGCCGGCCGCCCTAGCCGAAGCAAAGGCTTACGGAATGCCTGTATTGATCTTGCCGCCTGGCAGCCGTGTGCGCTTGGTAGAAAAGGCGATTGTGAGCTTATTGGTGGATCACAAGGGACAATTGGATCGGCGTGGCACACAAATTTATCGCCAATTGACCGAGATCTCCTCACGCAACGAGGGCATGTCCGAATTGATCAACGCTATGGCGCGCTTGACCAACAAAGCGGTGATCGTGCAGGATAAGCGCTTACGCACGCTCTATAGCACGGTGCAACCGCAATTTGTGGCGTATTGGGAGGAGATCGAACAGTTTCTCCGAAAGATCGATAATCTGCCCCTAGAGATCCAAGATCGGCATCGGGTGAGTGAGGTCGAAAATCCGGTCTTGTTACAATCCTTACCCACTCCGGGATTAGCGCGGTTTGTTGCGCCGATCATCACCAAAGACATTGGACGCGGCTACCTGTCGATCATCGGCCGCGATACTGAATTAGATGATGTCGATATGTTGGTCACGGAGCATGGCGCGGCGGCTTGCGCGCTAGAGATGGCGAAAGCAAAAGCGGTGAGTGAGACCGAAAAACGCTTACGTGGGACGTTTTTAGATCGCTTGTTGTTGGGTGATGTGAGTCAACAAGAGGCCGTGCGACAAGGGGAACGGTTTGAGCATGATATGGCGCAAACTCACCTCGCGATGGTGTTATCGTGGCAAAGCGATAAACAACCCTCCTTACGCCGTTTAGAGACGATCGTCAATACCGTTGTCGGGAGTCATCGGGTCAAAGCGTTAGTCTGGCTACGAGAACGCGAAAATGAGGTGTTGCTGTTCCATGCGACCGATCAACATAACCCGATCGATCAAAGCCTCAAATTAGCCAAGACGATCAGCGATGAGATCCAACGGCAATACCCACAAGGTCGCGTGGCGATCGGTCTAGGTCAGCCGGCCAAAGAGATCGGCACATGGCGTAACAGTTATCGCGATGCGGTGCAAGCGATGGAGTTGGCGGTACGCTTGCAGACCAATACCCCGCTTTATATTGGGGATCTGGGTGTGTATCAATTGATCTTGAGCTTATCCGATCGCGAAAAATTGGTGTCTTTTTGCGATAAAACGCTTGGATCGCTCTTAGAGTACGATCACAAAAATAACGCGGATCTGCTGAAAACGTTAGAGGCGTTCTTTGAATGCCACGGAAACTTGAGTCAGACAGCGGAAAAATTGATCGTGCATCGCAATACCTTGTTGTATCGCATGAATCGCATCAACGAAATCGCGGAGATCGATCTGGATCGGCCCGAAACGCGCTTAGCACTGCATTTAGCGCTCACGATTCGACGGTTATTGACCTTAAATTAACGCGGATCGTCCCTAAATCCACTATTGACGCTCCTAAATGCGCCTGCTATGCTAACGGTTCTACCGCAGACAGCAGGCGCGCCGTTCACCATTGCGCTTAATCTCCTGCCGAGGTGAAGCTTCTACGTCCATGTCTTTGATTGCATGTGATGGCGACCTTCCTATGTCTGTGGGTCGCTTTTTTTTATTTCCGCTATAGGCGGAATAGTGTTGTGGAAAGGGGGCAACCGCGTGCCAATTACCAAAGCCAAAAAAGATGAGATCGTGGCGGGATACGTTGAGATCCTCAAAAACGCCAGTGGATTCGTCATCATCTCGTATGCGGGCTTAAGCACACCACAGATCAATGAACTGCGTGCTAAGATTCGCGAGGCGAACGGTCAATATGTCGTTGCCAAAAATACCTTATTGATCAAGGCGCTTGAACAATGCAATTGGCCAGTGCCAACCGATCTGTTGGCGGGGCCATCGGCGATCGCGTTTGGGATGGATAACATGCCTACGATCGCTAAACTCGTGTTGGAGTATGTGGGAGCAGACGCGCCCCGCGGCGAAAAAATCACCCTTAAGGGGGGGATTTTGGGCGAAAGCGTGTTCCAAAGTAATCAGTTGGATGACATCTCCAAGTTGCCGACTTTAGACGAATTGCGCGCACAATTAGCCGGGTTGATCATTGCGCCCGCGCAAGGCATCGCCAACGCGATTCACGCGGCTACAGGTCAACTGATCAACGTCATTCAGGCGTTGGAAGACAAAAACCAAGAGGGCAACGCGGCCTAGCCTTGCGTTCCCACCCAATCTCAATCATCCATTTGTATTTGAAAGGATAGCTTTACCATGGCAGATTTAACCAAGTTGGTCGATGAACTTAGCTCATTGACTTTGCTCCAAGCGTCAGAACTGAAGAAGATGTTAGAAGAAAAATGGGGCGTGACCGCCTCTAGCGGCATGGGTGGATTCAACCCGGCGATGTTCGCGGGTATGGCGGGTGGCGCAGCGGCGGCTCCAGCTGAACCGGTTGAAGAACAAACCGAATTTGATGTGATCCTGCAAGAAGCCGGCCCCAACAAGATCAACGTGATCAAGGTCGTGCGTGCGCTCACCAGCTTGGGCTTGAAAGAAGCGAAGGATCTGGTTGAAGGCGCGCCGAAACCCGTCCTTGAAGCGGTCAGCAAAGACGCGGCTGCCGATGCGAAGAAGAAACTCGAAGAAGAAAAGGCCGTCGTCGTCGTCAAGTAATTTGACGGGTGTCGATGATCTCTTTGGGCCGCAACGCGTTCGCGTGTTGCGGCCTTTTTGATCCAAGCGCACGGTTTGTTGTACACTGGGTGAAACTGCATTCACGGAATCAGAGAAAGCCTTCACTTATGATCACGGTTGTTTGGGAAAATCCCTACACCCTTCATCTCCATTATTCACGCGGTTGGGATTGGGCAGATGTCCATGACTCGTTTGATCGCGCCCGCGCCATGATGCAAACCGTCACACATCCGATCGCGGTCATTCACACCTTTGAACTGAATAGTCGCATCCCGGCTGGCAACCCGATCCCTCATTTTAAGCGCTTGTTTATGCTCACACCGTCGCATGTGAAGCTGAATCTTTTGGTGACGGGTCAAAATCGCTTAAACGGCTTTTATAGCACCTTATCGGGCTTATTTGTCCCAAAAACGGACGGGCGCTCTTTTCGCTTTGTCGCCTCTTATGCGGAGGCGTTGGCGTTATGCCAGAGTTTGCAACAAGATCAAGTGTGAAAAATTAACCCCATTTGGCCGTAAGTATATGTTATATTCGTGTGAAAACACCGATCATGACGAGATGAATCAAGAGAGAATAGCATGAGCGAACCAATGCCCTACTTTGTGTTTTTAATGGAATCGGGGCCCAATCCGGATCAAGTGGCGCAAGCGTTAAGGGACGGGCGTTTAGGGTTAACGCCCGAACTCGCAACCGAGTTCGCCTATGATCCGCCCCGTTTGCTCACAGAAGACGGCACAGAAAAAGCCGATGCGGAAAGTTTGCGGTTGGCATTAGAGGCGGCCGGCGCGGTGATCGAAATCCATTATCGCGTAGAAGTCTTGCCTTGTGATGTGATCTTGCGCGATGCCGGTGCGAATCAGATCCAAGTGATCGCGATCTTACGACAATTTGGTTACAACTATAAAGACGCATGGAACGCCACTTGCGACACGCCTTGTCTGTTGTTTGATAGCCAAAGTCACGGCACGGCAAGCGCGATCAAACATCAATTAGAGCAAGTGGGGGCGAAAGTTGAATTAGTGCCGTTAGATCCAAAATAGCTTCAGGTGGGGTTGGTGATAAACAATTCGCGGCCTTTTTCGGCTTTGCCTTGTTTATAGTTGTTCATGCCATATTGCAATTCCCAAGCATGGATCGTGGCAAAGGCGAATAACTCGCGAATGAACGGCGAGTCGTCGTAGGTGATCAGCCAATGATGAGGGCAACGACGCATGTTATCCGCAAAGCGCACATGATCAAACCCGGTATGTAACGCGCCTTTTTTGCCGTAGAGCTTGGAGTCGGTGGCGCTGTAATAGGGGGGATCTAGGAAGATAAACACCGATTCGCCGGGCGCAAATAACAGAGGTTCGTAATCGCCTTCGGTGATCGTGGTATTGGCCAAGATCGGCGCGGTCAACCGTAAGCGTTCGATCGATGAGGCGGTAAAACGACTCTCAAACGCCTGCTCCGAAAATCCGCCCGCGTCCATGACCCCCGAAAAGGTGATCCGGTTCATGATAAAAAAGCGCACCGCCCGATTCATCACGGTATCTAAGGGATAAGCCGGATCGATCAGGTGATGATACAGGGCGCGTCCATCCTGTTGATAACGCTCCCGATAAGCGCTGACTTGTTCACACAATCTTTCGACATCATCGCGTAACGCTTGCCAAAAGCTGACCACATCGGGGTTGAGATCGTTGATCGCCCAAGTGCGTTTAGGCTCAAACAGCGTGGGATTTGATCCGGTGGAGTCGCTTTTCAACGCTAAAAACACCGATCCGCCGCCGATGAACGGTTCGCGATAATCGTGAAACTGTGAAGGGACAAGCGGTTTGATCGTCTTGATTGCACGGGATTTTCCGCCCGGATAACGTAGCGGACTTTTGACTAGTTTATTCATTTGGACATCCTGGCGGCCCTTCAGGGGGATATACCCACGTTTGCGGGATTGCGGCTTCGGCGGCCATCGCCCGAAATTCGTTATAAGTTTCCCACAAGCCAACGCAATCACCCCGAATTTCCGCGGATTGACCTTGCAGATACCAACATTCAAAGCGACGCTCTAAAATCGGGACATTTTGTAAGGCTTGTAAGGTACTGCATTGATGAAGGGCGGATTGGGCTTCTTCATAGCGGCCTTGGAGAAAATATTCGCGGCCGAGTCGATGCCAACCGTCGGCCCAAGTGGGTGCGCGGGTGGTGACTTCACTGCAATAAAGTAAGGCGGAATCGCGATCGCGCACCATGCTACTCACCTCACACAGGCGTAAACGTGCCTTGACGTTATCCGGATCGATTCCCAAGACCTCAAAATAAGCCTCAAACGCGGCGCTACTATCGCCGATCTGAAGGGCATAGAGCGCACGCTCATAATATAAGACCGGGAGGCGCGGATGTAGGGTAATTGCTTGTTCTACGGTGGCTTTTGCATCGGTGTAACGTCCGAGGTCGCTATAGCTGATCGCAAGGGCGCGTAAACTATCCACTTGCCAGAAGGTTTGTTGAGTCGCCTGTTGAATTTCGCGCAAGGCATTGTCATAACTGCCTACGCCACCATAAGATAACCCCAATACCATGCGGGCAAAGGCATGATCGGGCGCAAATAAGAGGGCGCGATCGGCATAACGATAGGAATCGATTGGTCGTCCATTGACCTGTAAGGCGAAAGCATGGGCGGTAAGGACATCAGGTTGATTGGGATGAGCGCGAAGTGCAGCGGTAGTGATGCGTAAAGCGGTTTCGCGGTCAATCTCGGTGTCATAGTCGCTGTAGCTGCGATAGATCAACGATCGGGCTAATAGTAGCAGCGCATCAAAGCGGGTGTTATCCAATTCCCAGATCAAACGGGCTTCTCGGATCGCATGATCGAGATCGCCGCGGTCAAAGGCGGCTTGTGCGGCGGAGAGGTCGGTTTTGATCGCGGTAGGTGGGCCGATAGGGGCGGTAATCCAATCGCGGGCCAGAAAAGCGACTCCGGCGAGGACTCCTAACAGTAAAACCCATGGCATACAACCGGTGTGGGTGGGGCGGCGCTGATAAATGTACGAGGGACGGCGGCGCTGTATCCGCATAACATGATGATCCAAGCGTTGAAACGATAGGGATAATCTTAACGAAAAGGCGCTCAAAATGCACATTTTGGCTATGGGGAATCAAAAAAGGGAGATAAAGAGAGAAGGGAGTACAGAGCAAGGGAGAGAGAAGAAAGAGGGACAAACAGGTTGGCAGCGGCGTACTCTCCCA
>JALOOG010000062.1 GCA_025454525.1 Anaerolineae bacterium
CGGTTAAACGGACGGCGTTCACGATCGCCACTTGCGTTTTCATCGCGTCGGAACGGTTTACGCTCCCGATCCCCGCCTTCACGGTTAAACGGACGGCGTTCACGATCGCCACTCGCGTTTTCATCGCGTCGGAAGGGTTTACGCTCACGATCCCCGCCTTCACGATTAAACGGACGGCGTTCACGATCGCCACTTGCGTTTTCATCGCGTCGGAACGGTTTACGATCGCGATCGCCGCCTTCACGGTTAAACGGACGGCGTTCACGGCGTTCTCCGCCTTCTTCATTGTTGTTATCCCACTCGCTCCAATAACCGCGGCGTTCACCTGAGGGTCGGCGCGGTGGACGATTTTGATTATCGCGATCGCTACGTTTCCATGGAGGGACATAACGCGCCGCACGTCCTTCATCTTTTGACCAACCCGGACGCTCTCGATCAGAACCGGAGGGTTGTCCCATGCGGCCTTGATCCCGTTGAATCCGGCGCATTTTGCCTTTGGAGATCTTCTCACCCGTGTTCGGATCGGTGTATTCCCGTTCTTCGGCCGGGCGCGGTGTGGGTGATGGTGAGTGTGTGCGTTGGGACGATCGCTGTTCACGACGTAAGCGCTTGATATACGAGATGTCGCTTACAGGTTGTTTCATCTTTTCGATGTCTTCTTCTTCAAGTTCATACCATTCACCGCGCTGAAGTTTGCCCAACTCCAATTGACCGATATGCGTGCGGGTCAATTTTTTCACGGGATGGCCTAACATCGATGCGATCCGGCGAATTTGGCGCTTTTTGCCTTCGATCATCACGATTCGTAAAACAGTCACTTCCCCGCTTTCGCCATGCACGCGGATCGAACAAGGGGCGGTGAGGCCTTCTTCTAACCACACGCCGCGCTCCCATTTTTCTAGGGTTTCGCGGGAAGGATTGCCATAAACTTCGACTTTATAGGTTTTGGTATGCTCAAAGCGGGGATGCGAAAGCTGATTGGCCAATTCCCCGTCATTGGTCAACACCATTAGGCCATCGCTATCCGCATCTAAGCGGCCAATCGTAAAGAGATGTCCATCATAGGGGATCATCTCACGCACCAGCGGGCGATCATCGCCCGGAGTGGGGGCCGATAACACATTATGCGGCTTGTTGACCGCATAATAGCGCTTCAGTTTGCTAAAGCGTAATCGTTCGCCATCCACGGTGATCACATCCACCTCGGGGTCAGCTTGATCGCCAAGGCCGATCACCTTGCCGTTGACCTGCACCCGTCCCTGTTGGATCAGTTCCTCACTGGCGCGGCGGGAAGCGATGTTCGCCTGGGCCATGAGTTTTTGCACACGTTCTTTCATGAGTGAACCTAAAAGGCGCGTCTCTCCGTCCACAGGGAGATTGCGCCGTCCCCTTTCTAAGGTTAATTTGAGTTGATTTGAGATCGTTTAAGCATAATCGAAAACACCCTAAAAAAGTAGAAGCTATTTTGTGAGCGCCGCTTGATCCCTTTTGATTTTTACCAAGGGATGCCGTTGAAGATCCGATCGCATTAGCAGACGAATTTGATTTTTACCAAGGGATGCCGTTGAAGATCCGATCGCATTAGCAGACGAATTTGATTTTTACCAAGGAATGCCGTTGAAGATCCGATCGTATTAGCAGACGAGTTTGATTTTTACCAAGGAATGCCGTTGAAGATCAGATCGAATAATTTGATCCACGTTAGCAGACTCAGGATCGTGATGACCATAGCGGCAAATACGACTAATTGATAAGCCTCTGAATGCCGTTGCGAGGTCAATCGTGTGATTTTCGGATGTTCCGGTAGATAATGCACCGGAATCGCTTGTCCAATCTCCAATTGTGCTAGGGTATTTTGATCGACATCATGTTGCTGCTCATAGATCTGATCCCCAAGGGTCATCTCGACGGTCACGATCCCATAGAGGAGCGCGGGGCCGCTATTGCTGGTCTCTTTGATCTCTAAGGCGGTGATGCGTCCGAGGCCTTCTACGCCATGATGATTTAAACGGTAGTGGTCAATCCAACGTTTGAGGCAGATCCGCAACAGATGAACGGATAAGCCACTGAAAAAAGCGACGATCACCACCGGCCAACCATATGTTGCGAACATGAGTCATCTTTTCACTTGACACCAATTTTCAGACTTTAAAACAGGTCTGAATCGATGTCAACAGAACCGAAAAAAGAAAAGGCGATCCTATTCGGATCGCCCATTGTGTTAATCCAGAGACGCGGTTAACGGCCGAAATTGCGGAAACCTAAGGCGCGTGCGGCAAAGATCAAGACCACACCGCCGATTACGCCGACGATGATATTCCCGATCAACCAGAGATCGCCCACCCCGCGCAAACCCACCAGACTTAACAAGAAGCTGCCGATCGCGCCACCGATGATCCCGATCAAGATATTGCCTAATAAACCCGCGCCGTCACCACCCATGAGACGACTCGCCAACCAACCCGCGATCGCCCAAAAGATCACCGCGATCAAAATGCCAAAGCCGAATTGAGCGATGTTAATCACGATCACCACTAACGCGATCAAGACCAAAATACCCAGCAAACCACCCATGTTGTTCTGCTCCTTTGTCGATAGTTCAAACTGCTTAGATGATTATACGGAATGTTGAGAAGAAAGTTGTATCGTTATGAATTTAGGTGAAACGTTATATGAGAAGAATTCGTAAAAAACTCATCTTTTCAAGGTGACGATCGGTTATAATGCGCGTTTGATTAGCCTAACAACCCTTAGAGGACATCATGCCCGCACGTTCATTGGCATTGGTTGGAATGCCCGGTTCTGGTAAAACCTTATGCGCCACTCATCTTGAACAACAAGGTTACTATCAATTTCGATTCGGGAGCATTGTCGAAAATGAGGTGATCAGGCGCGGACTCGTGGTCAATCCAGCTAATGAGCGCGTGATCCGTGAGGAATTTCGCGCCCATGATGGCATGGACGCGATCGCAAAACGCGCCTTACCTCATTTGCAAACAGCGTTAGAATCTCACGATCATCTGGTGATCGATGGGTTGTATAGTTGGAGTGAGTATAAACTGTTACGCGGGGCATTGGGGACAGAGATGATCCTCGTGGCGATCGCCTGTGAACGTGCGCGGCGTTATCAGCGTCTGGCGGCACGGCCGATCCGACCGCTGACGATCGAACAGGCCGAACAACGCGATTGGGCCGAGATCGAAAACCTCGAAAAAGGTGGGCCGATCGCGATCGCCGATTTTACCCTGATCAACAACGACTCCCCCGAAGCCCTCTTAGCCCTGTTGGATAATTTGATGCGTCAATTAGATTTTCGTCCGTAAGGGGATCGGAGCCATTCCGAATGACTCAAAACTCGGTGATCTTCAATCAAGCAGCCGATTTCTACGATCAAACGCGCGGTTTTCCACCCGGACAAGACCACGCGATCGCAACGTTTTTGGCACAATCCGCCGGCCTCACCCGGGAGTCGCGGGTGTTAGAGATCGGGATCGGTACAGGACGAATCGCCTTACCGTTAGCGGCGCTTACCGGGCCACTCTACGGAGTCGATCTCTCACGATCGATGATGGATCGGATCGCCGATAAGGCCGCCGATTACCCGGATAGTCGTCTTCACCTCGCCCAAGCGGATGTGATGGATCTGCCATTTGCAACCGGACGTTTTGACGCGGTGATCGTGGTGCATGTGTTACATCTGGTGGCAGATGCCCAGCGCACGGTGAAGGAATTAGCGCGGGTGTTGCGTCCGGGTGGGGTGGTCTTACACGCTTGGAATGAGCGCAACGAGGCGGTGTTTAAACCGTTGATGGATGCTTGGCACAACGCGATCCCACCCCAAGAAGCTCATCGGGATCGTTGGCATGTGGTTAAGCCGATCTTTCAGGATCTCGGTTGGGATGAAATGGGGGATGAACAGATCTACTCGTTTATCCAAGAGCAATCCCCGCAAGAAATGGTCAGGCGCTATCGTGAACGGGTGTGGTCGTCGCTGTGGACAATGCCGGATGAGGTGTGGGCGCGGGGAGTCGCTGCGGTGGAACACGCGCTTAAACTCTATTACCCGACTCCCCAACAGGCCCTTCATGTGCCAAGTAGCTTTCATGTACGGGTGTATCGTCGTCCTCTGTAATCTCAGGAACGTTTTTTGCGTACAACCCCACCCATGTATGGGGATGGGGCAGCGTGTCTCCATGGGTGGGGTATTTTTCTGAGGTTACTTCTGTCTTAGCAGATTTGATCGTACACGCTCTTAAGATGTTCGTTGGCCTCTTCTAACAGGTTCAACACATCGGCGATCGTATCGATTGCTTGTTGATATTCACGCTTTTGACGATGTTGTTCGCCGCGCTTGGTGCGGCCCTTCGCGATGCGGATCACCGCCCGCGCCTTACCCAGATCTAAGCGTTGGGTGAAGGCGGTATCGCCACGTTCTTCGGCGAATAACAAATACGCTTGGGCGATCTCTTTCTGCATATTGGCTAACTTGGTATACACCGAACGGTTCACGTTTTTCTTGCCGGTGATGTGCAGCAGATTCAAGTCGATCAACAATTGCCCTGCGTCATGGGCCGCGTCCCCGTCATCCCGCAAACTCTCCAGATCGATCAGCTTAAAGTCATAGTTGGCGCTGCCCCGCGATACACCTTCCCGTTGGATCAAGCGGATCATGATATTGCGCGAATGGAGATCCCCGTGCATATAGGACAAGGGGAAGCGTCCTAAGCGCGCTTGATGCTGCATGATTCCGGCCAATTGGGCGTTGAGTTTGGTCTCGATCTGATGAAAATCGTCGATAAATTCATCGGTATAGAGATCGTCGTTTTGCAATTGCGCGGAGATGTAATCGACGTGTTGCAACATCGGCAAGAGATACAACTCGCGTAAATGGTTGGTGGATGAAAGCATCGGCGCTTCATGATCCCCGGTATGCACCGCGATCAAAAAGTCGCTTAACAAGCCTCCGATGCGCGGGTTATCGGGTTTGAGCAGACGGTCGTAGATCTCAAACAGGGTTTGATAGTTGTTGAGGTCTTGCATGATCACAAAGCCGCGTTGGGTGGAGTCGTCGATATAACTGGCATCCGGCAAATTAACAAACATGGTGCGATGACGGGTGGTCAATTTGTTGTAATTTTGACGTTCCGCCTCAATTTGTGAGAGTGGGCCATATTTGACGATCAACGATGCGCCTAGCAAGTCCTCTTTGCCTTCATCCATAGGGTTAAAGATCGTCGGGCGCAACCGGACGACGTTGGCCTCGGAGAGGCCTAATTTGAGCAGCTCCGGCTCACCGAGATCGATGCCGATCCATTGACGCATCGCCTGTTTGATGTTCTCTTTTTCGGCCCATTCATGATTGCCAAAGTCTTTGGCCATTTTACGCAAAGACGGCAACCAACAGCGCGCACTCAACGGTTCACCGACAAACGCGCCGACTGCGACCAATGTCCGGCACATCACCATGAGGTAATCGTAATCTTTGGGGAACAGGGTGCGTAAATTGAGCGGCGCAAGATCGCCATAAAACTGTTTCCACCATAATTCCATGCTGTGTTGTACCACTTTGGCCACTTCTGGATAATCGCCAGAGAGGATCGCCAAATTTTCGACCACATAACACAGGTTCAAGATCACCTCACGGAAGGCATCGCCTTGACTATCGATCACGCCGGGGGTGAGTTGACGCTTGTGCATCGCTTCTACGATGTCCTTTACCCGATCCCATGTATCAGCGCGGTTGATCCCCCAGATGTAACGGTGATCGAGTGAGCGCTTGATCAGGCGTTCTAAGATCGTCACATGGTTTTTTTCGAGTTTGCCGTTTAGCTCATAATACAGATGCAAGGCCAAGGCGATGTCTTTATCGTAGATCGCGATGTCGATGATCCGGTTGATCGTGTTTTTAAGGGTTGTATCATCCAGAAGTTGATTCAGCACCCCCTTTTGTCGGGCTAATAAGATCACTTTTAACGCCCACAATGTATCAAAGATCGGGGTGGGATTATCTTGATCATCGGCGCGATCGATCTCAAAAAAGTGTTCGTTTTTCTGACGTAACAACTGTTGCAAACGCGGTTGGATCATCGGATCGTCCGGTCGCAAGTTGAGTAGGCCCTCTAATTTGATCATCTCCATGGCATCGATCACATCGTGTTCAGCGCGTGGAAATGGCGAGGCGAACCATTCGGTGGCCCATTGCAATTCAGGGGTATCGGTGGTAAAGCCATAGGTGAGCAAGGCGGCGGTGTAATGTTGTGTCACCCGCATCTTGATCGTGTTGGCTCGGACTTCTAAGGCCCCTTCATCCGGTTTACCTAAGATGTATTTAGGATGTTGGGTATGCGCGACCAACAGATAAGCGGCGATGCTGGTCATGGTTTCTTCTAGATCAATCAATTGCCCAAAATGCGCTCTGGCCATATTGTTTGACAGCATCACGCTGTCCCTATAGGAAGTGAACATGGACGATAAAACCCGAATCGACGAAATAACCCTTATCTTACTTTTAACTGACAGGTTGATAAAGGGTCAATATGGCCTCATCCGCGTGTACGGGCGAAAGCGGTGTATTCATCGTCCAGACCGGATTGTGCGATCAAAGCGGAATATTGCGCGGGAAAGGTGAGGCGCACGGAGTCATCCAACGGTAAGCGCATATCATAAGCATCCTCTCCATCGTCATGATAGTAATGTTCTTTAATTCCGGCCGTGACAAATCCCCATTTTTGGTATAATCTCTGGGCGTTCACATTGCTAACGCGCACCTCTAACACCACCTGATTCGCCTCCAAAAACAGTGACTTTTGGATCATACTTGCCAAGAGGATTTCGCCATAACCGCGTCGTCGATAATCTGGGTGACTGGCGATCGTGCTGATATGCGCTTCGCCTTGGATACACCACAACCCACCGTAACCCAAGATGCGGTTTTCGGTGGTCGTGGGGACGACTTGAGTCAAGAATTGCCATAAACGCCGCCATCCGCGTGCAGGGGGAATCGGCCAACGTTCCTCGATCACCACCATAAAGGTATAGGGGGATTCGCGGATCTCATAAGCATAGGTTTTTTCCGACCATGCGGACCGAAACGAACGCCGATCGATCTGTACCACTTGGGGAATGTCCGCAAGTGTCATATATCGTAATTTAAGACTCATCATCGTCCAAAAACTGTGTTACAATTTGTTATATGAAATATGTGGTAACAAAGCAACAGCACCATAGGAATTATATGGGTAAACATAACGATGAGCAAAATGCTGATGTCAATGTCATCCGGGCCTAATATTCAGATGAGGTTAGCCGGCTGGTCACAATCGGCCGTGCAGGAAGCATTTAACGATCACATGCGAAAATTGTTAGTGTTACGCGGTGATTGGACGATGGCGTTATATGATCTCGCTTGGGTGTTGTGTACTGATTTTTTCTCAAAAGATGAGCAACGGTTTTGGTTGGAACACCTGTTAAACAGTCAAAACCCAGATGCGACTTGGGGGGATGCCAGTTATAGCGCGCAATCGGCCTTGATCGATACCTTAACGGTGTGTATGGCTTATGTGCGCTTGGGTCAACCGATTCCACGTTTGGCCGAATTACAACAAGGCGTGGTCAACCGCTTAATCGAATTGGCGAGTCAAGCAAGCTATCATAACTTGGTGGCGTTTGAGGTCTTATTCCCGTTGCTGTTGCGTTGGTTAGAAACCCAGGGAGTTGTGTTTCAGATCAGCGAACGATCTGCACAATACGCCGTGAAACAAAATACCCGCGGGATGCTGAAAATTGAAGCGATTAAGGCGGGGATCGGGTGGTTTAATCCTGAATCGCCGTTGAGTCATACCGCCGAATTTTTGGCATTGCTCATCAATGAAACCTTTAATCCGCAGGAATTGGAAAAATTAATCCTTGAAAATGGATCGATCGGTGCATCCCCGGCGGCTACGGCTGCGGCGATCTTGCTTTACCGTAAGGCGGGACTAGAAGCGCCAAATGCGCTGTATCGTTACCTGTTTCGTACCTTGCGCGATCATCAGGGCCAAGGTTTCCCTAACTTGCACCCGATCGAAACGTCGCGGCGTTTGTGGAATTTGCGGCCATGGCTGTTATCGGGACATCTCGCGCCGCTGTTAAAAGCACCGAATTCGCTACGCTTGATCCGTCAAGTGTATGATGAGGTCGTGTTTGCGCCGTATGAGCGAGTCGCTTGGGATCCACTGATGAACGCGATGCCTGATCTGGATGATACGGCGGTCGCTTTGGCGTTGTATGTCACCTTGAAACAAGCCGGTGTGATCGATCTTACACCGATGTCCTTGATCAGCATCAAAAAGTTTCAACGCGCCAATAACACCTTTTTCTGTTTGCCGTATGAACTGCATTCTACCCCGTCGGTGTTGTTGCATACCCTGATGGCCTTAGATCAATTTGAGGCACTGTTCGGGGCCTCTGCCCAATTAGACCAATCGCGTCAGGTGTTATTACGTCAAGTCCTGTTAGATCATCAACACGTCGCGGAGTTATGGAACGATAAATGGCATCTCACTTGGACGTATGCGGCCCAAGCGTGGATCAGTGTGGCGAGTGTGCAACGGGCCGTACCGGAGTTGATCTTGTCGATGGCCGCGGAGATCTTACGCCGCGAACAAAATGGCGGATGGGGTGAACAAAGCGCTACCGTGGAGGAAAGCGCTTATGTAATCAGTGGACTGGTGGCGTTGCTCCATAGTGAACAGATCGCACTTTCGATGGATCTGAAAAAAGAGATCCACGCGGCATTAGGGCGGGCGCATCAGTTTATGTATCAGCAACTTGAAGGCGGCGAATTTTATGCCCCGGCGCTTTGGATCTCGAAAACGATGTATCGGGCGGACACCATGGTGTTAGCGGCAGTGTATAACGCGCTCTATGCGTTGCACGATCGGCGCGCTTAACGCCATTTCCCACGGATCTTGCGTACCTTGTGAAGGGCCTGTTCGATAAACCCCTGCCAGATCGGATCGTTGGTCTGTAATTCGGTTTGGCAGCGGTTTAAACGTTGCTCAAAGTGTTGATCTAAATCGCTTTTGATCAACACGACTTGATCTGGATCGGCTTGCAAGCGCTGTAAGGCGGTGGTGCTGTCGAGTCGATGTTGGGCGGCGTAGACAAAGATCCCTAAGTTAAGCGACTCGTTTAGATCCACACGCACATCTTGCGCCACTCGGTACAATTGATCCAATAATCGCAAACTTTGCACGTTCTGTTCTAACCAACGCGATTCGTAGCGTGGCGAAAACGGCAATAGACTTAACACATTCAGGCTAAAGCCCGCGGTGTACTCAAACCGTGCCAGATATTCCTCAATCGCCGCCTCTAAGTGATTCGCCTCCGGTACGATGCGATCCCCAACAAAGGCTTGATGCGCGATCTGATGCGTATGATGCCGATCAAGGCTGTGATGCCACAGATCAAACCAAACATCATGCGACGATAGACGATCGGACGCATGACGGTTAAAAAAGACCAGATAGAACTCAATCGCCGCGTTTAGGGTGGTGATCGCGCTGTCCCATGTGATCACCCGCTCACCCACCAATGCATTTAAACGTTGCTGTAAGGCGGGCAGATCGGAAAATGGGGTTTTCTCAAACAGATCATCGATCCCTAAGCATAAGCTGATACTATGGGGAATCCACACGGGATCGATCTCAAATCCCGTTGACCAAATCCGGATCAATTGTTCACCGTTGGTGTATTGAAGCGGACTCCGATATTGTTTCACCAAGCCGGTTGCTTGGGAAAGTTGTGAAAATTCAATGGATGACATGCTATTGCTATGATTCCTCTTGTGCGGGTGTAACTCCTTCAGCGGGGGAGTCGTCCGTTTTAACATACAAGGGGGTTAAGCGCGCTGGGGCAAAGATCGCACGGTTAGCGGTGTTTTGTAACAATTCCCAAGCATTTTGCGCTAAAAATCCAGCACGGCGGAGGCGATGTGCGGCGGGGATCAGGGTTAATTGAGGGGCTTCAGTGAGCCGGGCGAGTCCTTGCTCATCGATTTCCCCGGTGATATAAGCCGGGCCGTCTACTTGTGCCAAGAGTGCATCCCAACTCATGAGGGTGGGTTCACTCCGGCCGCTGCTCCATTGGCCTTTACGCCAACGATAGGTTTTGACAATCACGCGGCCGCGTCCGGCCGGCACGACGGTGATCAACGCGCTGCTACCACCATAATAAGGTTGACCGGCCGCGAGGATCTCAAATGAACTCAAGCCCACCAAAGGTACGCGGCGGGCAGCAGCGAGTCCTTTGGCCATGGCGACTCCGATGCGTAAGCCGGTATAAGAGCCGGGTCCGGTGCAAGCGGCCAAAGCGGTGATCTGGGACATTTCGACTTCGGCGCTCTCCATCATCTGAAAGATCGCCGGGGCCAATTGTCGGGTGTGATTGTTGTACGATTGCCATGTCTGTTCCGCTAAGACCTGTTGACCGTCGTATAAGGCGATGCTGATCAAACGGCTGGCGGTATCAATCCCTAGTAACATACTTTAAACCCCAAACGAAACCCCGCGCAAGTGACGAATCAGGTCTTTATAGCGTTGTCCGACCGCCGAAAAGATCAAATTCCGTCGATTCGCATCCAAAATCCGTAGTTGAATCCATAAGCGTTCGGACGGAAGCGATCCGATCACCCGTTCTGGCCATTCGATCACCACCACGCCACGCCCGCTGATCACGTCGTCATAGCCGATGCTGTCGATGTCTTGCGCCCCTTGTAAGCGGTAGCAATCCAGATGATACAAGCGGAGTTTGTCTTTTTCGCGCCGATGTTCATGCACTAGGTTAAAGGTGGGACTGGTGAGTGGATAAAACGCCCCCCATCCGATCCCGATGCCGGCCGAAAAAACGGTTTTGCCCGCGCCCATATCTCCCGAAAGACAGATCACGTCCCCTGCATAGAGCAACGCCCCTAAGCGCGTGCCTAAGCGGTGGGTTTGTTCGGGACTGTGGCTGATGATGTCGAGTTCGTCCTCTTTGAGGATCGCCACGCTGATTTTATCCTCGTGATTACCATAACCATTGATGAGCTGATTATAGCATCGTTCACAAGGGCCGAAAAGATAAGGCGTGTGTCGGGTGAGGGGTGGTGAGTCGTTAACATCAGGAACGTTTCTCCTGTCCAACCCCACCCTAGCCCTCAGCACAAGTATGGAGAAGGGGACTGGTGTGCGTGGGGTGGACTGCTCCGCTATGCACCCCAATTCCAAAACGGTGTCTATTGCAACGCGCTTTGAATAGGCTAAAACAGACATGAGCGCGAACTCACCCCGTTTATAGTGCTTGCCGATGATGCGGATTCAGGGGATAATTGAATTTATAGTCGGCCGACAAAGGCATCCCGAAGATGAGTGACGCGCAAGATCCTAACCTCTATATTCCCGGCACTATCAGCGGCAACAATATCAACATCGGCGGCACACAATACAACAACACCTTTAACACCTCCGGCCGCCCGATCTGTCCGAAAGCCCCACTCCCACCCGAACATTTCACCGGCCGCGCCGATGAAATTCAGGCGATCGCCGATCAACTCGATAAGGACGGGATCGCCGTGGTGCAAGGTATGGGCGGAGTCGGTAAAACCAGCTTAGCTAAGGCGCTTTGTAAACAAAAATACGGATCGTCCGGTGCGGTGTTATGGGCGGATGTCACCCCCTTCCCGACTCCCCGTAACGAGTTGCTGAAGTGGTTTAGCTACACCGGACAAACGCCCCAATTTCCAGCAGATGCGACTCTTGGGCAGATCGCCGATCAAGTGCGCGAACAGTTGACTGCCGCCTTTGAAACATTGGCGTGTGGCGGGCGTGTGTTGGTGGTCTTGGATGATGTGTGGGAAAATGATACGTCCCTATCAGCGGTCAAGATCTTACGCCGGGCCGCACCGCCGGACGCTAAAATCCTCTTGACCACCCGTAACGAAGTGGTGGTACGAGAACTTGATCTGGTTAGCGATCCGATCAGCTTAGATGAACTGCCTACCACGGACGCAAAACAACTGGTGAGTGCGTTGACCCACGGAAAAAAACGCATTCAAGCAGAGGACATCGATCGGCTGATTCAGATCATCGGCGGGCATCCGTTGGCCTTAGAGATCGCTGCTGCGACCTTAAAAAGCGCGCAAGATCGCCCGCACTTGAAGCGTATTTTGGACTCGTATCAAGCGGGCTTAGCCGGCCACAAAGACTCCAAACTATACGATCGGAGCGCAACCCGCAATCTCGCGATCGTCTTTCAATACAGTTACGATCACCTGACCCCCGATGAACAACGCGCCTTCCGGTGGTTGGGCATCATCGCGCCGGATAGCGTCTGGGAACGGGCATTTAGCGCTCACTTGTGGGACTTAAGCGATGATGAGGTGATCGATCAACGGATCACCGCCTTATGTGATCGCGCCTTGATCCGCCGCGATCCGATATTGACTACCGATGAGGCGACGTGGTATAGCCAACATCCGCTATTATGGCGTTATGCCTTAAACTTGTTAGATGCAGACGAAAAGCGCGCCGCCTTTGATCGCTATGCCGCGATCGTGACCGAGATTGCAGGGCGATTCAATCAACTCCCGCCGGAAGATTGGGGTCAATTGAACCCGTATCAGCCGCATGTGCGTGCCGTAGGCGATCATTTGGTGCAAGCGTATCCTGATGCACCGGATGAAACGGTGATGCGACAGGCGTTAGCCTTTGCTGTAAACACGCGCAATTATGTTATTTATCGGCCGGAAGAGCGGCACGAGTCATGGGTGGAGTTGGGTTTGAAGGTGGCACAAAGCTTAGGGGATCGCAAGTGTGAAGGCTTATTTCTGCACGAATTAGGTTTCATGGTGGATGGGTTCGGGGAGAAAACGCAAGCATTACATTACTATAAACAGGCGTTAACGATTGCTCGGGAACTGCGCGATCAACACAGTGAAGCGACCACGCTCAATAATATCGGTGGGGTGTACTCCGATTTAGGGGATAAACTGCGGGCGTTAACCTATTATGAACAGGCGTTACCGTTGCGGAAGTCAGTGGGGGATCGTGGGGGTGAAGCCGCCACACTCAACAACATCGGCATGGTGTACGCCGATTTAGGAGACAAACAGCAGGCGTTGATCTATTATGAACAGGCGTTATCGTCCTCTCGGGCCGTAGGGGATAGACGCGGCGAAGCGGCGACACTCACCAACATGGGCCTCTTGTACTCTGATTTAGGGGATAATCCGCGGGCGTTGATCTATTATGAACAGGCTTTACCTTTAATGCGTGCGGTAGGAGATCGTAGCGGCGAAGCGGTTACGCTTAACAATATCGGTATGGTATACGATAATTTTGGGGTCAAACAGCGGGCATTGCCCTATTATAAACAGGCGATATCGTTAAGTCAGGCCGTAGGGGATCACCGCGGTGAAGCGGCCACACTTAACAATATAGCAGCGATTTACCTTCAAGAAGGCAATTTGACCCAAGCAGCGGCGACCCTCCGTCAAATCATCCCGATCGTGCAGGCGATCGGCGCGGTCTCAGAAGAATCTTTATTTCGCTTTAACCTCGCCCATACCCTAGCGAAACTGGGAGAATTTCCCGAAGCGATCATCCAAGCTGAACAGGCGATTGCTTTGCTTCAACATCATCAGTTGGAACGAGATGCGGCGGGTCAAACGATCGCCGAAATGCAAGGCTTTTTGGTACAATGGCGCGGCGATCGCTAAATTCAAACTCACCTTTAACCGAACACCATTCGGAGATCTCACCAGATGAAAGCCAAACTTAAACACGATCTGTTTCTGTTTCACCCCGAAAATCGCGCCTTTTTAGACGGCGAGTCGGCCGCGTTTTTACCCAAATTCCCATGGATCGCGCTGTGTTTGATGTCGTTATGGGCGGTAATCGGGTTGGCGATCGTCGGCAATATCATCCTACCCACCGTATTAGAGTTCTATCGCTATCAAATGGACGGGAACACCACCTTGGCCGAGGTGATCTCCTTGTCCGATAATCCGAACACCACCTCAATCTTTGACGTGACCTATCAGTACACGGTCAACGGCCAAACCTACACCGGAACAACCCGCTATGATCAAGCGGATGAGATCCTGCCCAAGATCAGCGACTCATGGATGATCGTCTATTTAGAGAGCGATCCTGCTCAATCAACCCCCTACGCTTTTGATCGATTGCCCACCAGTTTTGTGATCTTCAGCGTGATTATCCTCGTGTTGCTCTCATTCGCCGTGTTTTTTATCGTGCAGACCGTGACCGATCAACGCCAGTTACGCCGAAATGGCCGCCCGATTCAAGGCGCATTTGACGGCCTGACAGGCGGCACAAGCAAAACGATCGGTTGGCGCTATCGCTTTCAAGATCCCGATACCGGACAAACCGTTTACGGTGAATACAGCGTCGCCCGTCATCATATGAACAATCGCCAACCGCCGCCCATCGACACCCCGATCGCGATCGTCTGGGTGAACACTCGGATTCACCAGATGTTATAGGCGCGCTTAACCGCCTAAATACGCTGCGATCACGGTGGGATCTTGTTGCAAGGCCGCTCCGGTGCCGCTGTGGGTGATGTAACCGGATTGCAAGACATACGCTTGATCGGCGATCGCTAAGGCCATTGAAGCGTTCTGTTCCACGAGCAAGATCGTGGTGTGATTGTTTTTATTGAGGTAATCGATCACCGAAAAGATCTCTTGCACCATCAAAGGTGCGAGTCCCATCGACGGCTCATCCAATAACAGCAAGCGCGGCCGGGCCATCAACGCCCGTCCCATCGCCAACATCTGCTGTTCACCGCCGGAAAGCGTGCCGCCTAATTGTTTCGCCCGCTCCTTGAGACGGGGAAAGCGCTCAAACACATACTCCAGATCCACCGGAATCCGCGGGGTATCGCGACGGGTGAACGCGCCCATCTCTAAGTTTTCGCGCACGGTGAGCCGTGTAAAGATCTTGCGCCCTTCTGGGGATTGCACGATCCCGCGCATCACCACTTCATGCGGCGGTAGTTTGCTGATGTCCACGCCGTCAAAGATGATTTTGCCTTGTTGGGCCGGGGTGATCCCGCAAATCGTGTTGAGGGTGGTCGTTTTACCCGCGCCATTACCACCGATCAATGTCACGATCTGGCCTTCGCTCACCTGAAGCGATACGCCTTTAATCGCGTGGATCTTGCCATAATAAGTATGCAGGTCTTCAATCTGTAACATCGTCATGCTTCGGTCTCCTCGGATACCGCGCCATATTCCACCGCACCTGCGCCTAAATACGCTTCGATCACTTTGGGATCACGTTGTACCGCTTGCGGCGTGCCTTCGGCGATCTTGCGACCATAATCCATGACATTGACCCGATCCGAGATCGTCATCACCAACTTCACATCATGTTCAATCAAGAAGATCGTCAATCCGCGTTCATCGCGCAAGCGGCGGATAAAGTGCATCATCTCCTCGGTTTCTAACGGATTCATACCCGCAGTCGGTTCATCCAACAACAATAAATGCGGTTGTGAGGCCAAAGCACGCGCAATCTCTAAACGCCGCTGAAAGCCATAAGCCAAATTGGACGCGAGATAATCCCCTTTGCCTTCTAATCCGGTATAGGTGAGCAGTTCCATGGCCCGATCTAAGGCCGCTTGTTCTTCGCGCTGATGCGTGGGCAATCCGAATAACGCGCCCCACATCGTGCCACGCAAACGCGAGTGCATCCCAACCAAGATATTCTCTATCACCGTGAGGTTGCTAAACAAGCGGATGTTCTGATAGGTGCGTGCTAAGCCAGCCCGGTTGACCTGATCCGGACGCATTCCGGTGATTTCCCGTCCGTTGAAGATCACCCGGCCTTTTTCGGGGGTATAAAAGCCGGTGATGCAGTTAAAAAAGGTGGTTTTGCCCGCGCCATTAGGGCCGATCAAGCTGATGATCTCACCGCGTTGGATTCGCAAATCGACTCCACCCACGGCCAACAAGCCGCCGAACCGTTTGCTGACACTCTGTACATCCAATAAAAGGTCGCTGCTCATCGTTTTATCTCTCTCCTCAATCCCCTGTGGGCGCGGGGGAATGACTCGCCCGTTCTGACAATCGCGGCGCTTGAGGCGGTAATAACCCCTCCGGCCGTAACAACATCGTGACCACCAACAACACCCCGAACGCTAACAAGCGATAATCTTGTAATTCCCGTAAGATCTCCGGCAAACCGATCAAGATCACAGCGCCTAACACCACACCGGGGATCGATCCCATGCCGCCGATGATGATCAAACTTAGCACGTTGATCGACACCGCTAACGTAAAACTACCCGGAAAGATACTCTGATAGGTGGCCCCAAACACCGCCCCACCCAGTCCAGCAAATGCAGAACTGATGCCAAAGGCGCGTAATTTTGTCCAGACCAGATGAATCCCCATGGCTTCGGCCACATCCTCGTCTTCACGCATCGCCCGCCATGCCCGCCCTAAACGGGTGTTGATCAAGCGTAAGACCACGATCGCAGCGAATCCAACCGCAAAGATGTACAGATAATAGACTTCGGTCGATTGTTGTAAGGTAAAGTTCCACGTTGGGTTAAAGATCGAAAGATCCACCGTAGGCAACGGGATTTGAATGATCCCTTGAGGCCCGCCTAACAACGGTGCAAACGTCGAGGAACGCACCAGTGATTGGATGATCTCCCCGAACCCTAAGGTGACGATTGCCAAATAATCACCGCGTAGACGTAACACTGGCACGCCTAACAACATCCCGGTGAGCGCGCTCACGATCACCGCAAACGGAAGCCCTTCAAAGAAGGTCATCACGCCCGTGCAGGTGGTGGCGATATTCAAGCCCTGTTCGGAAATCTGATCGGGGGATAATCCGCCACAAGTGAGCATACTGGGCGTAGTGAGCAGGCCGATCGTGTAAGCGCCGATCGCATAAGAGGCCACATATCCCAGATCCAACAATCCGGCATAACCGATCATCACGCTTAAACCGATCCCCATGGTGATATACAACATGGTCAGGTTGATCGTGTTAGAGATCGATAACCCCGCAAATAGTGGCACAAATGCCATGACCCCCAACGCGAATATCACCACTAACAGACGGGTCGAGTCGCGTTGGCGATGTGGCAAGAGCAGGAAACGCGCTTCGGCATTGCGTCCGATCTGTGGCAAGAGGCTATACCCCCCGCTGATCAAGGCGAAAATGATCACGGTGGCGAACAAGTTCATCTCATCTTGCCAACTGATCACCCCCAACGCTAAAAAGCCGATCAAAAGTGACCATGCCGCATTGTGTAAGATCAAGGGGGTGCGAGAGATGACCGCGCCGGCCATGCCGATCACACCAAACACCGCTACAAATGACAAGAGTTGACCCGTGACGGCTAAATTTAAGATCAACGGGATTTTATTGCTTGGCCGTAACCACCCACCAGACGCTAAGGCACCACTGTTAGCGATCAACACCAAGATCAGTGCGCTACCGATACCGATCGCAAGTCCGAATAAGATCCGTTGGACTAAGGGCTGTACGTTGCTTCGGCGCATGGCCTCAAAAGAGAGCGCGAACACCGCGAATAAGCTCACTGCGTCGGCGATCGTCATCACGCGGCGGATATCATTTTGCAACAGGCCGATCATCGCGGTCAACCCGATCGCCGCGAATAAAATAGATTGTGTCCGGGGGGCTAAACTCGCGACGATCCCAACCGCTGCGCCTAAAAATAAGCTCACGGTGAACAATTCGACAACCCCGATGATCGGGTTTTCTTGTCGGAAGATCAATGAGGTCTCGGTCAGGTCGCGAAATTGTGGAAAGACAAAGCTCAAATTTACACTAGACGATAGCAGAATCAACCCGATCACCACGCTAACGGCAATGCCCGCGCCGATCACCGCATTTAAGATTCGATCGCGTGGATGGGTGAGGCTGGATTGTTGCGCCACCAAGTAAGCTGTGCCGCCGATCGCCGTGAAAAATAAAGCGAGACTTTGGGTTAAGACCTCGGCGATCACATCGCGCCGATCAAAAATCGTAAAAATCCCTGTAAGCGTCAAAATGGCGATGATCACTGCCGCGATCAGACTATAGCGAAATGTATTTTGTCCTATCATGATCGTTTTACGCTCTTTTCTTGGCTAAGACTTCGCCAAAAATGCCCGTGGGACGGAAGATCAAGATCAGCACCAATACCCCAAACGAGATTACCCCTTCTAATTGCGTGGGCAACCCCAACATTGACGGCGCAACCGATTCGATGATCCCCAATAGCAATCCACCGGCCATCGCACCGGGGACATTGCCGATCCCACCCAACACCGCTGCGGTAAATGCTTTGATGCCGGGGGTAAACCCCATTTCTGGCATCACACGTTGATTATACAAGGCGAATAACACCGCAGCCGCACCTGCCAAGGCCGCCCCTAATACAAAGGTGATCACGATCACCCGATCCACGTTGACTCCCATCAGTGCGGCGGTCTTTTTGTCCTCCGCCACGGCGCGCATCGCTCGTCCGACCTTGGTACGCTGCACGACAAACCATAACATCGCCATCAAGATCAGGGCCAAGATAAACACGATAAAATAGACCGGACGCACCCGTAATTCCATGCCTAATAAGGTGATGTCATAGGCCCCGCGAATCAGATCGATTCCCAAACAGGTCTCGACCCCATCGACCACGCTACACTCTAAGCGGAAGAATTGAGGAAAAGCGAACAAGCTGACTTCGGGATAAGTGCGAGGACGAGCGCCGAATAAGCGGATGAATAGCTCTCGAATGACGATCGAAGCACCGATCGCGGTGATCAATGGGACAAGGCGCGGGGCGTTTCGTAACGGTCGATAAGCGATCCGCTCTAATAGCACCGCGATGCTGATCGAAGCGATCATGCCTACACCGATCGTGATCAACAAGGCGAGTAACGGTTGCTGTGCGAGAAAACCGCTCTGTTCCATCGCGTAGATCGCAAAAAAAGCGATATACGCGCCCGCCATAAACACCTCACCATGTGCGAAATTGATCATCAGCAGCACGCCATACACCAAGGTGTACCCTAGCGCGATCAAGGCGTAAATACTGCCTTGCGCTAAGCCAAAGATCATACTCTGTACGATGTCCTCTAGTGTCACCTGCCCGCTTAGCAGATTGCTGACGATCGCCAGTAACATCACGGCAAACACGATCCCGCCGCAAAGGTACAAGACGATTTGCACCGGATCGTTTCTAAAACGCTCCATCAACCCACCGATCAACCCTTTTGAAGGTGGATTTTGTGCTGCGGATGCCATACCGACTCCTTAACACGACGACTGATAAAGGAATTGTTAAATTTTCGCGAAGTGTATTACAAATGAAGCGAACATGCAAATAATGATGCGAGGGACTTAAGCGACCTTCTAGTCAATAAAGACATCTCACTCTACACCACATAAACTAATCCCCTTACCCAAACATGGCTGACAAGGAGACAGTTTTGAAGGCCACAGTAAGAAAGGTTGTGGACAAAAAATAACGCTGCGATTCCCCCTATAACTGTTGATAAAACCAGTGCTAACCCAATGTTTAAAGCGTTTAAAGTATCACGCTCATGGAGACACCTACTCCTCGCTTATACGAGTCAGTTCCTACTTGCGCTCTCGATATCCTCTGTGATTCAATGCTTTTCGCGGAAACTTTCCTGCCATGAGGAAAGGAGTCGGCCACGCAAAGACAGGCGGATCGGTCACCATGGATGGGAGAATTTTTCTGAGATTCCTCATATCCATTAGCGCTTGATCTTGCGGGTGAGACCCAAGATCGCTTCTGGATCGGCCGCTAACTGTAAAACGCGCTGATACTCCGCTTCAACCAACGCTGCGGTATATTTATCGCTGTAATCCAATTGTTGCGGGGCATTTAACCGCTCCCCAAAGGCTAAATCTTCTAAGATCCGCTGTAAGTTTTCGCGAGTTAAAAATAACGTGGGATAGGGCAAATAATAGCCGCGCAAGTATTCACCACCCGTCAAAGCCAAGGCCATCGGCGCACGATATTTAATATCGCCGCTCATGTTGCTGCCTAAGTAAAAATGCGGCATTGGTAACTCTGTGCCGAACACCCGTCCAGTGAACTCTTTATAAAGCACCTGCTGAATCTGTTCTAAAGATCCCGTCTGCTCAATACGGTGTTCGATCATTTGGCGTTCTTCATCGGAAAGCCCGCCGATCATTTCCCAAAAAACCAACGGCGGAATCGATGCGATCTCCCAGATCACCTTACGACGGCCAGGCTGATAAGGCCATTCAGCCGTAAACTGTTGATAGGTACGCGCTAAATCATGCAAGGGCGATCCCTCTGGTTGGCGTAATAACACCTCTAACCCAGAGATATACGGATCCACCTGCCATTGTTCATAAAAAGCGAGGCTATCCTCATTGGTGAGCTTGGTCGCCGCCGGAATCACATGGCGGAAATACTGCTCCCCGCGTTCAAAAAAGCTCCGATACGATAACACCGGGACGATCACATTTTGTCCCCCTAATGCGAAAAAATCCCCTAACAAACGTAAATATAGACGGTGGATCTCACTGGCCATGCGATCAAAATCGTCGATCTGGCCCGGCTGTAATTGATCGCGATACAACATTAGATAGGTGCGTCGCGTCGCGCCAATGGCAAAGATCGCGGTTAAACCTTCAGGATACCGAGTGCGAATTTGATCGGCAAAGTCAGTCATTAAAATTCATCTTTCAATTCAATTATGCGTCAAGACGATGTTTTAAAATCAGCTTGATCTCATCAATGACCGTCATCACGTTGATCGGCTTGGTGATATAACCGTCAAAACCGGCCTTTAACGCCTTTTCACGATCGCCGGTCATCGAATACGCGGTAAGCGCGATCACCACCAGATGTTGTAGATGTGGCATGGTGCGGATCACCTCTAACACCTCGAAACCGCTGATTCCCGGCATTTGCAGGTCTAATAAGATAAAATCAGGTTGAATGTCATCTAATAATTCTAAACCCTCATGCCCACTACTGGCGATGTGAGTGCGCGCTTTATGAAACTCTAATACGTATTGAATCACATTGACGTTATGCGGTTCATCATCTACGATTAACGCCAACCAATTACGCGGTTCTAAGCTCATCGTTCATCCACCATTGCTTCAAGCGATCCGACCATAATTGAGGCATCTAAGGGCTTTGGCAAAAAGCCTTTAAACCCACGCAATAACACCGACTCGTAAGTCCCTACCGCATGATACGCACTCGTCGCCACAAACACCGCATTCGGGGCCAATTGACGCAATCGATCGAGCGTTTGATACCCGTCTAACCCCGGCAAGAGCAGATCGATCACGATCACCTCTGGCTGTTCGGTTTGAAGCAGTTCGATCGCGCTGTATGCGTCCCCAGCCAAGATCGCCTGATGCTGATGATGTTGGATCACCAGCTTAAAAATCCGTTGTGCGTCTGGATCATCATCAACTAACATCATGGTTAACGTCATTTTGGGTCTCGTTTCTGAGCGCGTTGCGTTCGCGTGGGAGGGTGATAATAAAAGTCGTGCCATAGCCTAAACGGGTGTCTACTTGAATAGATCCCTCCATTAAATCGATTAAGCCTTTTACGATCGCTAATCCTAAACCTGTGCCGCGTTGTTCCCGAATCTTGGGGTGATCGATCTGGCGAAATTTCTCGAAGATGAGCTTTTCTGAACCTTCTGGCATCCCGATCCCAGTATCGCGGACTCGGATCTCCCAAGTGCCTGTTTCATGGTTACAGACAGTCAGGTAAACGCCGCCTTGTGTGGTAAATTTGATCGCGTTGCTGATCAGATTGGTGAGGATCTGTTGCAATTTACGCACATCGATCACCACTAATTGAGGTGCGCTTGGACAATATTTTACCTGTAAATCAATTTGTTTGTAGAGAGCGAGACTCTGCATGGCCGCGATCACCGGATCGATAATCTGGATGGGTTCGGCGGTGGTCTCTAATAATTGCACCGTGCCGGATTCGATCTTGGCTAGATCCAAGACATCATTGATCAAATTTAAGAGGCGTTGATTGTTCACGGCCGTATTCGACAACAACTCTTTTTGTAGATCGGACATTTCGCCCGCCATGCCATTCCGCAAAATATCGACATAACCGACGATCGCATTTAAAGGAGTCCGCAATTCATGGCTCATGTGCGCTAAAAATTGTGACTTGGCCTGATTGGCACTTTCGGCCTCAGCGCGGGCCTGATCAATTTCGATCATCGCTTGTTGCATGGCCAACAGCCGCTGCTCACTTTCGTTCGCCCGTTGATAGAGAAAAAACACACTGATTAAAAATAAAGGAGTGGTCGTGGTGAGTGTGTCTAAGGGGGCGGCACTTTGATTGTGTAACAATTGTAAAACTGGCGCATAGATCACACAAACACCGCCTACCAAATAGATCGCCTTGGGGGGTAAAACCGAATGCGTTAATAAACACGCCAATAACAAGATCACTGTACTCATCATAAAATCATGTTCGCCCACAAGCGGGATACTGGTGGCGTAACTGAACATGGTGATGACGATGATACTACCATAGCCGCGTGTGATCAACATCGCCGCTAACAACGATAGCACGATCCCACTTCCAAAAAACAGCGGATACTGATGCCATGGATCCTTGTAGAGCAGCGTTGAAGTCAACAGCGAGAGACCCGAAAAAAACGCTAAGCTAAATGAAACCAGACGTATCGTGCGTTCACGAAACGCTTGATCGCGATCGGTTGCCCGCGATTGAAACCAATTTAAGACCCACTGCCTCATAATCGACACCATTGATTGCCACGACGCTTTATTTATAACCGATTCTGTGTTTGTTCACAGTGTCATTTGTCATGATTGGCCTAGAATCAATCAAAACGTGGATCGATCCAAGCGCGCAAACGATCGTAATTCGGGACATTTACCCCACCAGAGAGCCGAAGATCGGCGCGATCGATCACCCGCGTCTCAAAGCGGCCCCCTCGCACCGCGATCACCGGAAGCATTTGTAACAGATCCCATGCGCTTAAATCGGTATCGATCGATTGTTCGATCACCTGTAATGCAGGGCCCCAGTAGATCGGATTTAAGAGTTTAGCGGCCAAGGCTTGGATCACCTCCTGTTGACGGGCAGCTCGGCGATAATCATCATCTTGGTGACGGGTACGGGCATAGATCAAGGCGCGTTGACCGTCCATGAGTTGCGGCCCGGTCTGAAATTCAACGATCATTGTGCCTCCGTCAAGGGTGGGATAATTATAATCCACCACACGTTCCGGTACATCTACCGTAATCCCACCGACGGCATCGATCAATCTGATAAACGCCTGAAAATCTAACCGCACATACCGATCGATACCGATCGCAAAGTTACGTTCGATCGCTGCGTTGAACAAACTTGGCCCACCGGAGTCACTTTGTTCACCTAACACATTGATCGTGTTGATCCGTTGCAAACCGTAACCCGGGACATCGATGAACACATCGCGCGGGATCGATAACACACTCACGCTAAAACTGGATGGTTGTAACCCGACGATCATGATCGTATCAGCGCGAGTTGCTAGGCCTTCACCGGGGCGAGCATCAATCCCCATGACCAACAGATCTAACGGGGCCGGTGGAAAAAACAGATACAATGTCAACGATAAGATGCAACTCAAGCCACTACATAGCAACGAGATCAACACGACAGCGAAACAAGATCCGAAACATCCGCGACGGCGTGGCGGCGTGGCAGTGGTCAAACGGATTGGGCGGATCGGTTGAAGCGCGTCAAGATCAGACATGGTGATGACAATAGATTTATTCATTGAGCGGATTATAACAGTTTTATGCCAGCCAGCGCATGAAAGTCAGATAATTACGGTGTAATGTGCGCCGAGTTGCGCCCGTTTGGGTGGGTCAAGGCTATGCTCAAATAGCGTGCCGAAAATCGCGGGTTCGATCGAGGCCCAATTAAGATTCGCCGCATTCGCTAGTTGTAGGAGCGCTTCGGCCTGTACATTTTCAAACAAGCGCCCGTTGAAATATGGGATCTTCAAGCAAGACATTACCACATCGGCCATCGCATGGAACAGTTGGGCGACATACTGCCGAAACATTGCCGGATCAGTGGGGATTTGATCGATGATCCCGCTGAAAATGCAGCAACAATTCCACATCTTCGGCGAACAGACGAAAGATCAACTTGGTCAAGAAATGTGCGATCTGTTGGAAGATCTCGGCGGCCTGACGGGTGATTGCCTCACGATCTTGGCTCATACTTGTGCGCGTTGTAGATTCAACGCCAACAATCGCGCTAACAGTGCATCTTCATCCTCTAAAATCGACACATCCCACCCATACGCCGCACACACCGCCTGATCCAATTCGCGATGTAGCGTGTCTAGACGCGGCGCAAAATCCCCCGCGATCGGCTTCACGCGGATCTGTTCGATCCCCCGATAAGCGTTAAGCGCGTTATACAGGTTGGTGAGCGTGCGATCCTTCAGTTGATCGCGGCGATCGGTGGGATTCAGCCATGCGTCGCGCTCCTCATGTAAGCGTTTCGCGGCGGATGCGATCGCTTGATAGGCGGCATGATCCGGATGATCGCTTGCGATCGGTTCTTTACCGGGAGGGTAAGGAAACGGGAATGTGTTAAAAGTACGGGTAGATGTATAGCGCGGACGATCTTCTAAGGTTGCGCCTGTTCGAAAAGTAATCATCATCACGGACGATCACATGCAAGGTGTGATCCGGCACGGTATCTAGATCTAACCAGACAAAGAAGCGATGTTTAGCGACTTCAGGGGTCGCAAGATAGCGTGTTAATCCGATCAACTTTTGACGTAAAAGCGGCCGTGTACGTCCTAATAACCACCATTGTTCACGCAACGCCTTCACACGATTCTGTTCACGTTGGGGTTTGACTTGTTCTTTAACATATTGAAATGGTAATTCATAAGCAGCCGCTTCAACTTCTGAACGTTCCGCAAAATCAATTAACCAAGTTTGATTAGGGCGGCCGGTCAGATCAGCGCCATTGCGACGCGGTTTGATCACATCACTATTCGGGCGGCCATTGGGATTTAGCGGTGCTTGTAGCCATTTTTTCGCGGTTTCAGATGAAAGATCAAATCTACCTGATTTTAACACGCCTAAAAAACAGAGTCCTTCATTTTCCCGTAACGGTTGAATGGTTGTGAGGTCTACATTTTTGGTCAAGTTGGCGTTAATGGTCGTGACTGGATGATCATCTAACCATTTATCTGACTCCGCCCCTTGATCAAAACCGATGATCGAAATATTCACCGCTGCGCCATCTAACATCCATTCACGATCGCTCCAAGCGATAAAAATATCACCGGATTGTTTGATGCGCTTTAATACTTCACGGTTGGAACCATCACGGATCGAATTGGTAGCCAAGAGTCCCGCCCGTCTAAGTTGCCCACGTTCAATTTCGGAGCGTGCGCGCTCAAACCAATAGGTTACAAGGTCACTGTCTTTAGGGAGACGACCCCGATACAAGGTGCGTAAATCTGTGAGGTAACGATCGCCCAATTCTCCGCGCATCTTTTTCCCACCCAAGAACGGCGGATTACCAACGACGACCTCAGCCGCTTCCCATTCCGGCTCAATCGGATTCCCATCGGCATCATACGCCAAGATCGCATCCATCAACCGGATGTTATGCCCATTCGGTTCTAAAATGGGTT
>JALOOG010000063.1 GCA_025454525.1 Anaerolineae bacterium
ACGGGGGCGGTGATCCGCGTCTACGAGGGACATGACGGTAGGGTGACGGCGTGTGCATGGAGTCCGGATGGGGGCTTCATCTTGTCCGCTTCTGATGACCAGACCTTACGGTTGTGGGAGCGAGAGACGGGGGCGGTGATCCGCGTCTACGAGGGACATGACGGTAGGGTGACGGCGTGTGCATGGAGTCCGGACGGGCGATTCCTCTTGTCCGCTTCTTCCGACAACACCTTACGGTTGTGGGAGCGAGAGACGGGGGCGGTGATCCGCGTCTACGAGGGGCATACTCGTGGGGTGACGGCGTGTGCATGGAGTCCGGACGGTCGTTTCCTCTTGTCCGCTTCGGATGACCGCACCTTACGGTTATGGGAACGAGACACAGGGGCGGTGATCCGCGTCTACTGGGGACATAGGAGTGGGGTGACGGCGTGTGCATGGAGTCCGGACGGTCGCTTTATCTTGTCCGCTTCGGGGGATCAAACGGCGCGGATCTGGGAGACGGAGAGCGGCCGCTGTGTGGCGGTGTTCCATGCGATGGGCGGGTTAAGGGGCTGTGATTGGTCGCATGAGGGGGATCAGATCGCGTTGGCGGGTGTATCGGGGGTGTATCTGTTGCGGTTTCGGCGGGAAGCGTTGGGTTAAGCCCGCCGTTCCTAATGTTTCGTGAAATAACCCCACCGTAGCGCTTCCCCAACCCTGAGGAAGGGAATCGGATCGCGGCGCTCTTTAAATCTAGAGCATGGATAAGCGAATCAGTCACGAGAGCGGAGTTGATCCAAGGTATAGCCGATCTCGGTTGCGCCGATCGCCCCTAACCACGCTAACAACGCGATCAAACCGCGATCCACACGGAAAAAGACCACCCGCTCCAAAAAGATCATCTGATCGCGCTCCCGTTGGCGCACCTTGCCTTGTGATGCGCCGACGATCTGCTCCCAGTGCATCAGATTCGCGAGGATCGTCGGATCAAGCGTCGGTAAAGCGGCGCGTTTTTGCTCAAAGTCCGCTTGCGCCGCCTGTGCGAGATCATCGCCTAACGCGATCACGCCGCGGCTACGAGTCAGCCGTTCGATCGTCTTTTGGAAGTCGTGATAGAGCGCGGTCTCTTGCTCTTTGACCCGGCGGGCCGTCTGATAGTGGTGATCTAAATCTTTGTCTAATGCGCCGTCTGCATAAGCGATCCACGGGGGACTCGCGATGCCTTGTTGCCGGAAATAAGGGCGCAACAGGCGGATCGTGTCTTTGGGATCGGGATGCTGAAACTGAAATTTGACCGTGATCATCGGGTCGTTGGGGATCTGGCGTAACATCTTGGGGGCGATCTTCTTGATCCATGCGTCAAACGGTTCGCCGGAAGTGCGCGTTTTGCCGATGTTTTGCAAGATCAACAGGTGATCGATCACTTGGACGGCGTGATCGACATCCTCATGACGGAGATCGCGGGCGATCCAATCCACAGCGGTGTCCCATTTGATTCGGTAGATCTTAGCGATCTGCTGTTCGATCGATGACGGGGCTTGATCCAAGGTAAAGCCATGTGATCGGCGCGGTGTATACCAATCGATCAACTCATGACACCATTTGCGAAGCTCCGCGGCGTGTTTGTGCGCGGTTTCGGCAGATAAAAACACCCCAACGATGGTAAAGTCAGGCATCAGCGGTCTCTTTAAATTTTCTTAAACCTTTGTAATCATCTTGACAGAGTGTGGTACACTAAAGGCTACAAGGGTTCAATCACTTGCGTTTAGAAAACTTGTTCGATATACTCTACTATACATCTCCAACCACAACAAATCAAGGACAGCGCAATGGCCCAAAAAAGCGAGTTTACCGTCCAAAACGCTTACGTGTATAACACGTCCAGCCCCTTCCGTTGGATCTTTTCGCACGTTTGGCGTTACAAGATCTTGTTGATCGGCGCGGTGTTGATGTACCTCACCGCATGGTTTTCGTTTTCGTACACCAAGTTCTTGTTTGGTGCGGCGGCGGAGGAGATCGTGAATCCGACCGGCCCCGATGGATTGGTGCTGATCGCGTTGGCGATCTTGTTCTTCTCGGTGATGGACGGGCTCTCGGCCTTGGGGGGAAGCTTGTCGCTAGAGACGATCGCACAACGCTTATCTCGCGACGGACGGCAAGAACTCTATGAGAACCTCTTAGCCAAAAGCCAAACTTTCCATGATCAACAGCGCGTTGGGGATATTATGGCGCGTTCTACGGATGACATCAACAACATGAACATGATGATCAACCCGGGTGTGTTGTTTATCGCGGAAATGGTGATGGGACTCACGGTGC
Source organism: Anaerolineae bacterium (assembly GCA_025454525.1). GTDB lineage: Bacteria > Chloroflexota > Anaerolineae > Aggregatilineales > Phototrophicaceae > JALOOG01. The sequence goes on from JALOOG010000063.1 coordinate 2,299, forward strand.
CGGTGTTGATGATCGCGGCGATTCGGTGGGAACTGCTCTTGGTGCCGATCGTGTTTATCGTCACCTATATCATCACCGTGCGGCCCTATTCGGCGCGCTTACAACCCGTGGTCAACAATCAACGGGAGGCGTTCGGGGTGATGAACGCGGGGCTTGAGGAGTCGATCTCTGGGATCGAAGTGGTCAAAGCGAGTGCGCGGGAAACGTTTGAGCGCTTTAAGTTCCGTCGTCATGCACGGGCTTACCGGGAATATTTTGCGGAACAAGGGCGAGTTGAAGCCTTGTATTTGCCGATGTTGTTGTATGGTTTTGCGTTGGGCGCGATCTTCTTACACGCCATGCTGATCTATCAGCGCGAGATCCCCTTAGGCTTATCCAACCCATTCGGGATCGCGGAGATCATCGCGGTGATGTCGTTAGCGGCGACCTTGCGCTTTCCGATCTTTATCTCGGTGTTCTCGTTCTCGCTGATTCAATTGGGCATTGCCAGTGGTGGACGGGTGTTAAAGGTGATCAGCGCCGAGTCGGATATGGACGAAAACGCGGTGGGTCACAGCGCGCCGATCGTCGGTGAGATCGTGTTTGAAAATGTCTCTTTCGGCTATGAAGGGGGATCGGTCTTACAAGACATCTCGTTTCGGATCGCACCTGGTCAAACCGTGGCGATCGTCGGTCAAACGGGCAGCGGTAAAAGCACGCTCACCGATTTGATCAACCGGACTTACGATGTCCGCAATGGGCGGATCTTGATCGATGGAGTGGATGCGCGTCAATGGAGTTTACAATCGTTGCGCTCCCAGATTTCACGGATTGAGCAGGATGTGTTCTTGTTTTCACGCACGATCGCCGAAAATATCGCGTTCGGTGCGCCAGAGGCGACCCAAGCGCAAATTGAGCAGGCGGCCCGTGAAGCCCAAGCGCATGAGTTTATCACCAGCTTTAGCGAGGGGTATCAGACCAAAGTCGGAGAACGAGGGGTTACACTTTCGGGAGGTCAACGCCAACGGATCGCATTAGCGCGGGCATTCTTGAGCAATCCGCGCATCTTGATCCTAGATGACTCGACCAGCGCGATCGATAGCGCCACCGAAGATGAGATCCAAAAGGCGATCCGGCGCGCACAACAAGGCCGCACCACCTTGTTGATCACCCATCGGCTCTCGCAAATTCGGTGGGCAGATCAGATCATCGTGTTGGATCAAGGTCGGATCAGCGCACAAGGCAGTCATGAAGAATTGTTGCGCCATTCGCCACAATACCGCCGGATCTTTGCGCGGTATGACGCGGCCTTGCCTGAAGCTATCACCGGAGATTAAACGCATGTCGAAAGCAGCGATTTTAAACCAACTGGCGATCGAATTTGAGCTATTCGAGACGACCTTAGCGCGCATTCCCCGTGAACGTTTGACCGAAGCACAGGCGATCGGTGCATGGTCGGTGAAAGACCTGATCGCGCATCTGACCTATTGGAATCAGGACTTTATCCGGGAAGTAGACGCGGCCGATCGGGGTGAATCGCTTGAAGGCATCCGCGATCCGCGCTCTGATGATGAGATCAACGCCGAAGCGGTCGCCCATAGCTCGGCACAATCGCCCGAAACGGTGATCGCAGCGTTTGAACACTCGTTTCAAGAGATCGTGAGCTTGATCGATCAATTGGAGGAGAGCGCGTTAGCGGATGACAGCGCGTTATCGGCTCACCTGCATGGCTCATTTAACGGGTTTATCAAGAATTACGTCACCGATCACTGGTCGGAACATCGCGAAGAAATCGAACACTGGATCTTAGGCTAAGAAGGGATCGAATCACATGGGCTTTATCATGGATGGCTTGGATGCCGAAGCGTATGACCGTCAATACAGTGATTGGACGTTGGTCAAACGGATCGTCAATTACTTCAAATTAGAGTGGCCGCGGATCACGATTGCGGCGAGTGCGATCTTGTTGGGATCAGTGTTAAACACGGTGCTTCCGATCGCGATCTCCAATGGCTTGGATCAATTGCAGATCGATCCAAGCACGGCCACGCTGATCACGTTAACGGTGATTGTGATCGGGTTGGGCTTGTTAGCGTGGGTGTTCAACGCGATCAAAACGTGGTTATCGGCGGCCGCGATTGGCAACATCGTTTTGAAGTTGCGTGAAGATGCGTTTGACGCGGTACTTAAGCGCGATCTCTCGTTTTACGATCAATTTCCGTCGGGTAAGATCGTCAGTCGGGTGACTTCCGACACCCAAGCGTTCTCGCAGGTGGTTACGCTGACGGTGGATCTGATGAGTCAGCTGTTGTTGGTGCTGTTGTTGATCGGTTACTTGTTTACGGTGGATGTAGGTCTCACGGTGATGACGCTGTTGCTCTCACCGTTTATCGTGGCAACCGCGTTGGCCTTCCGTCACATCGCACGCAACACGATCACGCAATCGCGGCGGATCAACGCGGAGGTGAACGCGCATGTTCAGGAGACCGTGGCCGGGATTAGCGTCGCTAAAACCTTCCGACAAGAGCATACCGTTTACGGGGAATTTGTCCAAGTCAATAACCAGTCGTATCAGATCAATTTGCGGACAGGTTACACCTTTAGCAGCATCTTCCCGATCTTGAACACGATCGCGGGGTTTGGGACGGCGGCGTTGATCTATTTCGGCGGGTTAAATGTGCGAAATGAAGGGCTAAGCATCGGCGATTGGTACTTGTTTCTGCAAGGGATCGCGTTGTTCTGGTTTCCGTTGACCAGTATCGCCTCATTTTGGAGTCAATTCCAATTGGGACTCGCGGCGGGAGAGCGGGTGTTCGCGTTGATTGATGCCGAAGCGCGGGTGATCCAGACGGATGATCGCAAATTGGAGACGATTCGCGGTGAGATTCGCTTTGATCATGTCGATTTCCGTTATAAAGACGAGGAACCGGTGTTACAAGACTTTTCGTTGCACATCCGCCCCGGTGAAACATTAGCGTTGGTCGGTCACACCGGATCGGGCAAGTCTAGCATTGGGAAACTGGTCGCACGCTTTTATGAGTTTCAAGGCGGTCAGATCACGATCGACGGTCATGATATTCGTCATCTTGACCTTGCGAGTTATCGCGAACGCTTAGGGATCGTGACACAATCCCCGTTTTTGTTTGACGGCACGATCCGCGAAAACATCCGCTATGGCAAAGCCGATGCCACGGATCATGAGGTGGAACAAGTGGCGCGGATGGTCGGCGGTGGCGATTGGCTCTATTCGCTCCCACAAGGGCTGGATACCCCGGTGGGTGAACGCGGCGGCGGCTTATCGATGGGTCAACGGCAATTGGTGGCCTTAGCGCGGGTGTTGTTGCAGAATCCGTCGATCTTCATCTTAGATGAAGCGACAGCCAGTGTCGATCCGTTGACCGAGACGCTGATTCAAGAGGGACTTGATCTGGTGTTAAACAACCGTACCAGCATCGTGATCGCACATCGGCTTTCGACGGTCAAAAATGCGGATCGGATCATCGTCTTACGCAAAGGGGAGATTCTTGAAGAAGGCACACACGATCAACTGTTAGCGGCGCATGGGCATTACGCGGAATTGTATAACACCTATTTCCGGCATCAATCGTTGGATTACATCGAAAGCGCCCATAAACTCGGTACCCAAGAGATCGCGCAATTGGGCGCGATCTAGTCAGAGCATGGGGGCGCATATCGCGCCCCTGTTTTTTTGAGCGCAAAGATCAGCGAACACCATTCGGATCGGCATCTTGATCTAACGCATCGAGTCGTTGGATCAAGCGGTCTAATTGGGCGTGAAGGGCGTTAATCTCACTTTGTTGGCGCTCTCGTCCGATAAAATGGCCAGCGATCGAGGCCGTGATATAGCCGAACACGCCCAACGCATACACAGATAACAGCCAGCACAAGATCCGCCCTTCCACCGTTTGCGGCCAATAACTCGATCCCAAGGTGGTCATGATCATCGCCGTCCACCAGACTGCCTCCCCATACGAATCAAGCGCATCTGTCGCATCAAGTCCCGCCTCACTTAAAGCGGACGGACTCTCAAAAAACGTCATCGCCGCTCCACCTGCAAAGATCACGATCACCGTAAAGGCGATCAGATACCCGATCCCGCGTCGGCCTAAGGTGGCCGTAGTGGCACGCAAACCACGATTTAATGAGGTCAAGGTGCGAAGCAAATGCAAGGTACGGGCGGCGCGGGCGACACGCAAAATCCGTAAAACGCGGATCGCGGGTAAGATTAGAGAGAGCGCGGTTAAACTGTTTTGTCGTAGGTAACGCCTTTTATCCGGTGCGATCACAAATTCAATCGCAAAATCCACAATAAACAACACCCAGATTAAAGTTTGAAGGTGTTGTAAGAGGGGGCTTAATTGGTTGGTGAGATCGATCACCAATAGCACCAACCACACAAAACCCAACGCGATCAATGGTTTTTCGGTGAGTTGATCGATATGGGTGAGTAGTTCCCACCGTTCACGCCCTAATTGTTCATGCTCGGTATGGTTCATAAGCGCCCCTCATGGTTTCAGATAGGCTTAGGCTAACACCGATAGATGAAGTCGAGAGAAAACGTGGCTCAGAAAATGCAGGGCCGTTTTATGCTAGGAAAGTTTTCGTGAAAAGCTTTGACATAGAGAACGCTGAGGACACAAGTAATCTCAGGAAAGTTTCTTGCGTCCAACCCCACCCTAGCCCTCAACCCATACATGGGGCATGGGGAGGGAATCGGCCTGTGTGGCAGGGTGTGGTGTGTTTGTATATTAAAATACGCCTCTAGCCTAAACGCCGGCGGATCATGCTCAAAAACCATTGCAATTCTTCGATCCGCAATAACGCCGCGATCCCAAAAAAGACCACCATTGCGATCACCCCATTGATCCCAACCACCAAGATCTCATCAATCAAGCGGTCGAGTCCAAAGTAGCCTTCAATGATCGGTTCGATCCACATGACCGCGATCCCCATGGCGATCGCGGCAATGCCAGTTTTGATGAGGGTGATCGTGAGTCGTTGACCGCCGAGTCCCTGTAAGCGGCGATGCAAGAAATACCCTGAGATCACGGTATGGGTGATGTGTTTGACGCTATCGGCGATCATCAAACTAAAGAGTCCGTAATGCGGTTGAAGTGTGATCGCGGTAAACATATACACCCCTAACGAGAACAGTCCGATCAACGCGGGGGTGAGGGTGTCTTGTTGCGCGTAAAAAGCATAGACCAACAAGAGATCCAAGGCCGCAAATGGCAAACCGATCAGGTACAAACGGAGCGCTTGCGTCGTGGCGATCGTATCGGCTTGGTTAAACTCGCCATGCTGAAATAACAGCGAGATGATCGGGATCGCCATGACAAACATCCCGACCGCGGCCGGTAGGATCAAGGTGGTCGCCACACGCAAACCGAGTCCTAAGGTGTCCTTAAACGCTTGGCGCGATGCGTCTGATTCATCGGTGTTTCCGGCGGCGATCGCGGCCTGTCGTGAGAGCGTGGGCAAGATCGCGATGCTAATCGCGGTGGCTACAAGTCCGTGCGGAAATTGGATCAAGGTGGTCGCAAGGTTCATATAGCTGATCCCGCTTTCACCGGATTCGATCGCTAAGCGATACGAAAAGAAGCGATTGATCAAGGTGTCTAACACCAATGAAAACATCACAGGCAAGTATAACAGCGCAATTTGACGGATCGCGGGATGTCGCCAACGGAAGGTGAAGGTCAAATGACGTTGCGCGCCGCGTAAGCCCGGCAGTTGTAATAACACTTGGGCGATCGCCCCCACCAACCACCCCACCGCGGCCCATAAGATCGCTTGATCAGAGCGGTGGGTGATCATGAGTCCAGTCGCTGTCACCCATTCGTATTGTAAGTTGGGGACGGCTAACAGCATCACCAGCACGATACTGCCATTAAACACCACCCCCGCAAAGGCGGGCCAAGTGAACACCCGTAAAGCATATAACGCGCCACTCAATACCGCGAATAGGCTCATGAAGATCAAGGCGGGCGCGGTCAACCGTAACAGATCCGATCCTAAGGCATGGGTGAGCGGATCGGATGCGCTGATCAAGCCGATCACCGGATAGCTCCATAAGACCAGAGCGATCACCAAGGCCGCTAAGATCACGGTGACGATGCTGATCAAGACCGAGACTAAGCGCCATAATTCAGCGCGCCCTTTGAGGGTGACGACCTCACTTAACACGGGGATGATCGCGCTGTTGACATGGCCGGCGATCAACAGATCATAGAGCGACTTTGGCACGACTAAGGCCGCGTTAAACGCATCGGTGGCCCGTCCCGCGCCAAACAGATTCGCTAACACGATCTCGCGTGCTAAGCCTAAGACGCGGCTGGCGATGTTTCCTAATGCCAAAATGCCCGTAGCGCGGGCGAGTCCGGCATTGGTTTGTTGCTGGGTGGAATCAGGCGTTGAGTCGGTGGTCATAGGATCGATTCAAGATCGGCAAGAAGGCGTTAGGGTACTGTGAACCCTAGGGCTTAGCAAGCCTAAATTACCCGCGTCCTTTGTGTTTGAGCAGACCACGATACAAACTGTCTAGATCTTGCACCAATCGGCCGATCCCGTAACGGTGAAGCATGGCCTCGCTCCCCTTTTGAGCATCGATCACCGGATGATCCAGCGTTTCATCAATCGCTTGGGCCAAGGCCGTAGCATCATCCGCCGGAACGAGTCGCCCTAACTCGCCACCGTCCAATAGATCGGGAATCCCTCCGACTGCCGTAGAAACCACCGGACATCCCGCGGATAACGCTTCAATCATGGTGACGGGTGTGCCTTCATTGTTGCTGCTGATCACAAACACATCGAGATCGCTATAGACGGTGGGTAAATCACGTAACCAACCGGTGATGATCACCCGATCGCGGAGTCCCAACGTATCGATCGTGGTTTCGATCTCTGGGCGCAATTCACCGTCTCCGACTAGGACAAAGCGTGCCTCTGGATGTTGACGGCATAGGATGGCAGCGCTCTCTAGAAAGAGGTGATGATTTTTAATCGGCACGAAACGCCCGACGATCCCGATCAACGGGGCATCGGGCGGGATCTGCCATTGTTCGCGGAAAACACCGCGTTTACGGCCGAACGCCGCAAATGGCGCTAGATCAAGACCTAACGGTAACACGGTGATGCGCTCTTTGGGGGCGATCCGATAGACTTCCGAGAGATCGCGCCGTTGACCTTGTGTTAAAGCGAGGATCGCATCAGAAAATCGGGCGGTGATCTGATCTAACAGGATAAACAAACGATTTTTCAACGGGCCAAAATAACCGGAAAAGACATGACCGTGATAGGTATGCACGATCACCGGCACGCCACATAAGCGCGCTGCGACTCGCCCGATAAACCCGGCCTTAGAGGTGTGCGTATGCACGATCGTCGGACGTTCACGCCGGATCAAGCGGATCAATTTCCATAAGGTGAGCAGATCGCGCACCGGATGCAAGGATCGTCCCAATTCTGGCAGATAGATCGGTTCAACGCCGTGTTGAGTGGCGTAATAACTCATATCCCCTTCTTCATTGCCGATCGTGCCGGAAACCAAGAGACTATGATAGAGCGGATAATCGGGGGCGTTGAGTTTTTCGGTCAAGAGGCTGACATGGATCGCCGGCCCACCAACGTTGAGACGTGAGATCACACGCAAGATCTTATGTGTCGCTGACATGAGCAAACTTTCGGTAGAGGGATAGGGTACGATCGACCATGTTAGCAGCGCTAAACAAGGTTTCGAGGCGTTCTTCGCCTAAGAGGCCTAGGTGCATCCGTAGCGGTTTGTCTTGTAAGAGGACACGCATCGCCTCACTTAGGGCTTCGGGATCGCGTGGCGGCACTAGCAAACCCGTTTGACCCTGTGCGACCACTTCGGGGATCGCGCTGGCGGTGCTACCGATGATCGGGATCGCTTGTGACATGGCCTCTAGCAGGGTCAAACCGAAACCTTCACGAACACTGGGCGAAAGCAATACATCGAATCCGGCCATTAACGCGATCGGTTGATCGCGCCACCCCAAAAGATGCACCCGTTCGGTGAGGTTTAATTTGCGGATCTGATGTTCTAAGGTCGGGCGTAAATCCCCTTCACCCGCGATCACCAAGCGCGCATCGGGAAATTGATCGGCGATCTGATGAAAAGCGGCGATCGCATCGGGTAGGCCTTTCGCGTTCATCAAACGACACACCATGCCCAAGACGGGGGCCTCTGGGGGAGCGTGGATCTCGGCGCGCAAGCGTTGACGGGCGGTGCGTTTGTCATATTTGGTGACCGGAAGTGGTAAGCCATAATGGATCGTGTGGACTTTATCTGCACTAACGCCTTCTACCTCGATCGTAAAACGTTTGACCGCCTCGGAAATGGCGATCCCCGCATCGGTCATCTGCCAGATCAGCCGATAGAGCAAGCGTAACACGGCTTGACGGCGGCGCGGATCATCGTTGTGGCGGCTGGTGATCACCACCGGGACGCGGGCCAAGCGGGCTGCGATCGTGCCGTAAAGATCGGCGTGCCAGAGATGAACATGAACGATCGCGGGTTTGATCGGTGTCAAGACGCGGTGAATCCGGCTGATTAGCCCCGGATCAAGGTGACGATTGATCGGGATGCGCTCTAAGGGGATCGATCGTTGGATCGCGGCTTCGGCCATGCCTTCAGCCGATCCGTCGGGTGGGGTGAGCAGCAAGAGACGGGCATCTACGTCACGGGCGCGTAGGCCTTCTAACAGATCCAAAAGGTGACGCTCTGCGCCCGCAATGCCTTTGACTTTGATGAGGTGAACAACACGCAACATACCGTCGATTACGTCCTTTGGGCGCGATAATAATCAAGGGTGCGGGCGAGTCCGGTGTCAAAATCGATCGCGGGTGTAAAATCCAACAGATCGCGGGCTTTTTCGATCGATGCTTGCGAGTGTTTGATGTCGCCCGGACGGGGTTCAGCGTGGATCGGTGCGATCGCGGTCTGAAGCAAGGCGTTGAGCTTTTCGACCAAGCTTAACAGGGTGACGCTGCCCCCTGTGGCAAGGTTGATCACTTGGCCGGCAACCTGTGGTGCATAGGCTGCTAACAAGTTGCCTTGTACCACATTGTCGATATAGGTGAAATCGCGCGATTGTTGACCGTCACCAAAGATGATCGGGGCCTTACCCTCTAACATAGCGTTGATAAACAACGGGATCACCGCGGCGTATTGTGACTTGGGATCTTGACGCGGGCCGAACACGTTAAAGTAGCGCAAAGCAACCGTTTCGAGTCCGTAGCTGTGATAGAACGCTTGGCAATAATATTCGGCGGCCAACTTGGCCGCACCATACGGCGAGATCGGTTGAGGGGGCATCTGCTCATCTTTTATGTCCCCGTCAATGTCTCCATAAGCCGATGATGACGCGGCATAGACCACCCGTTTTACGCCCGCGGCATGGGAGGCGATCAAGACGTTTAGCGTCCCGGTCACACAATGCAAATGGGTTTCTAGCGGGGCCTCAACACTTCGCGGCACAGAAGGCAACGCTGCTTGATGAAACACCACTTCAACCCCGTCGAATAACGGGGGGGGTAGCGGATCGGCGATGCTCACCTCATGAAATGCGAATCGATCGCCATGATCCGCTTGAAGGGCCGTGATCGTGTTCCGGTTTCCGGTGAGGAGGTTATCGATCACCCGCACCTGATGGCCATCTTCAAGCAAACGTTGCGCGATATGCGATCCGATGAAACCTGCGCCGCCCGTCACTAAATAAAGGGTCATATTCAGCCTTTCTGATACTTTTGCCGGATGTAGACCATGCCCACCGCTAACAGCGTTGTGCCGATCGTGAGGATTGCTAATACCCACCACGCATTGATCACGGGGGTCGCGGTGAGCGCTAAGGCGATCAGACCACACCCAAAGGATAACCCGTAGAGCGTGATCGCGGCCATACGCTGATTCAGGCCCAACGCTAACAAACGATGTGAGGTGTGATCCCGTCCCCCCATGGCTGGAGAACGCCCTTCTGAAAGACGGGTCAAGACAATCAGGTTGATGTCAAACACCGGGACAAATAACACCAAGGCGGGAATCACCAGATAGGGGGTGAGTCCGGTCTGCAGCGTCCAATAATCGATCTTGATCGCGATCACCGACAGGACAAAGCCTAACGTCAACGCGCCCATATCGCCCATAAAGGTACTCGCCGGGTTAAAATTGTGGATCAAAAAGCCAACCGCGCTCCCTAAGATCGCGGCCGCTAACATACTCACCAAAACGAGACCGTGTGAGAGCGCGATCAAGAGGAAAAAGAAGGCGGCGATCGCGGCAATTCCGGCGGATAATCCGTCCATGTTGTCGATAAAGTTCATCGAATTGGTGAGCGCAACTACCCAGAGGATCGTTAACGCCGAGTCGAATAGCGGGATGCCCGTAAGTTGGATGGTGATGCCCGAAAGGATCAAGCCAAACGCCGCGATCACCATAGCGATCAAGCGGATGCGGATGCCAAGGTTATAGCGATCATCTAGCAGTCCGACGAAAGCTAAGAGTGCCGATCCGCCCAAGACCGCGCCGAATTGCGAGAGATAAGGCGGCGGGCTAAACAGCAAAATCGCAAAGGTGAAGGCAAAATAGATCGCTAACCCGCCCATCAACGGCTTGTGATCTTGATGGATCTTGCGTTGATGATTCGGCTTATCCACCACGCCTAATCGCATGGCGATCTGACGTGAGACGGGGGTGAGTCCGATTGATGTGGCGAAACCCACCACCAACACCGGAAAAAATTGTAACGTATCCATAGGCACTGATCCTTAAGCGCGATCTGATCGCCTATGAGTATAGCGCATGTCGCAAGGGGGTTTAAGTGATCATTTCGGATCGTGCATCTACGGTGGAATGCGGTAAAATCTCGCTATCATTGAAATTCAGGGATAGTGTGAGATGTCAAGGTTTACAAAATATGTTTGGTTTGTCACCCTCTACATCATCGGTGTGATTGTGTGGGGGGCGGTGGTGCGCGCCACAGGATCTGGGGCGGGGTGTGGTAACTATTGGCCGACCTGTAACGGCGAAATTTTGCCTTCTGTTGCAGAATTAGAGACGTTTGTCGAATTTTTTCACCGGATCACCAGTGGTATCGCCGGATTTTTGGTGCTAGGCATGGCGATTTGGGCTTATCGTACCCCACAAACCGGTTTAACCCGTCGGTTTGCCATGTTGTCGTTACTGTTTATCGTGATCGAAAGCCTGTTAGGGATGTTCTTGGTGCGGATGGAATTGGTTGAAGATAATTCTTCGGCTTTGCGTGCCGTGATGATCGCGTTGCATCTGCTCAACACTTTGGTCTTGTTAGGTTTCTTGACCTTGACCGGATGGGCCTCACAGCGTCATGCGCCAGTGCAGTTCCTCAAAAATACCCGCATTGCCAGCTTGACGATCCTCGGATTAGTGGGGTTGGCGTTGTTGAGCGCGGCCGGTGCCGTCACCGCCTTAGGGGATACGCTGATTCATCACGGCGTGATTGACGCATCGACTGAACACTTTTTGGTCGATCTGCGGGTGATTCACCCGGTGATGTCGATTGGGGTGAGCGCGTATCTGGTGGCGATCTGGTGGCAATTGCGCGGCCATTTCAACCGGCCGCTGATCACACGCTATTCGTGGGTCATGACGGGGTTGATCGTGATTCAATTGTTGGTTGGGGTGTTGAATATCGCGTTGCGTGCGCCGGTGTGGATGCAGATGTTACATTTGTTGTTGGCGGATGCGTTGTGGATTGTGGTGATCTTATTAACGGCCGAGGGCCTCACCGAGTCGGAAGAGGCGGCTGAAGAATCTTCTTATAGCGCTGTTCCAGTCACTAGCCGGGCCTAAACGACAAAAAAATCCCTGAAGTTTCAGGGATTTTTTATTTTTATGGGGTTGGTGGGAGTCGAACCCACACGCTTTTAGGGCAACTGATTTTAAGTCAGTCGTGTCTGCCATTTCACCACAACCCCATGTCGGAGATTATCCCACGATCGATTCACTTTGTCAATTGAAAATTTTGGAAGATTTAGGGCAAACGGATCAAAAATGAAGTAAAAAGAGGGAAGGAGAAAGCCAATGACTGACCTTGCCAAAATCAGTTTGCCCCAGTTGTTTGAAGACATGGATGATCTGGGTGTGGTGGGATGCTTTCCATCACCTTGAGCCTGCTCAAACGCGATACGTCCAAAAGCGCTTTTACTCCACCTCATCACTCAATTTTGCAGCGATAGACCTACCTCTTGAGAGATTGGCTTGACAAGACATAAAAAAGCTTATATTTTTGCTTAACGAAACATAAAAACATACAAAAGGAGTTGATATGTTTCCTAAGTTAAAATACCCGATGTTGGTTTCCTTCAGTGTCTTTATCCTGATTTTTGGGCTTACGCTGTCGATGACCGCCCAAACTATCCACCCTACCCCAACGAGAGAACCTGTGGAAGAAGGCACACCTTTAGCACCCTCTGCTGACTTATTAGCAGAACGTGAAGCTGAAATTGCCGCATGGGAGGCTCAATTTAATGCACGTACTATTTTTGACTTCCGTACCGCCTATTTAATTGCAGAAGGCGCAGTAGAAGCCCAAAGTTTGATCAGTCCGCGTCACTTTGAAAGCATTATGGGCGCAGAGCCGATCACAAGTTGGGAAACTTTGATCACCCAACACGAAATTGAACCTTTTCAGATTGTCTTGATTCACCCCTCTCTATTAGATGAAGTTAATTTTTCGTGGACACAAGCTGCTTTCCGACAACAAGTGTTGATTGTGGGCGTAGATCTTTCGTTTACACAACTCACGCAAGTGACGGGGGATCAATGTATGCAAGATCCAACCCCCGGACTCTCCAATTACTTTGACCATATCATCCAATACATCACGTTCAATGTACGTTTAGAGGACGAATCACATCGCGCACAGGTAACACGACAAATGCTAGAGACCTGTGAGACCGTTACTACCGAAAATAGCACAGTTTATCTACAACACAGTGTGATCACCTTGCCGATGACCTCCATTGAACGCCTTGAACATTTTGCCGAGGCTGTTTTAATCGATACCGTCAACTATGGATTGACACCCTTGCCCTAGAGATAAGTAGGGGCAAGCGATCGGAAGTCCCTGCCTTGGCTTGGCAGGGACTCTTTACTTTATGCTTATTGCCCCAACACCCACGCGGCGATGTCATCGACAACTTCCACACTCACCGATCCGACCTCGTTATAATCCGCCGGAGTCGAAAGGCGCGTGAGATCACCCAACGCCATAAAGGTATGCTGCAAGTCTGGGTAGCTTTTCAGCGTGGCATTTTCCCGATCACCGACCAACTGTGACCACAAACTAAAATCTTCCATCGTGACCTGATAATCGCGCTCCCCTTGTAAGATCAACATCGGCAGATCCAACGCTTGCACGGTGGCCGACGGATCATAGGCATAGAAGCTGGCCCAATAAGCCGCCTCGGACGGATCATCTTGAAATACGACGAACGGATCTTGCCCTTCGCGGATCGCTTGCAATTGATCCGGCAAGCGCATAAACGCACTTAAATCTACACCGGGGTTCAGTTGCCCGATATACGTATACTGTTCACGCAAGACCACATCAAACGGGCGCAAACTACCCGCTAGGATGATCAAGCCCGCGATGTCCGGATCTTGTTGTGCGATGCGTGGCGCAACTGTGCCGCCCATACTATGCCCCAACACAAAAATCCGATCGGAGTCGATCGTGTCGATCTCACGTAAGGCCGCGACAGCCGCCAACGCATCGGAGGTGGTCTCATCATCGAGCGTGAAGGGGGTGGGACCTTGGGTTAACTCTGCGCCATACACAAACGTGCGCTTTTCGTAACGTAACACCGCGATGCCTTGTGTCGCTAAGCCAAAAGCCAGATCCCGAAACGGTTTATTCGCCCCGATCGTTTGATCGCGATCTTGCGGCCCCGATCCATGCACCAATATCACCACCGGAAACGGCCCCTCACCGACCGGAAGCGTCAACGTGGCCGGTAAGGGCCATTCGTCGCTGCCGATCGTCAAGCTTTGTTCTGTGTAAGTGGTCGGATCGGCATACTCTGGGATGCGATCCAAGACCGAAACCTCACCCGCTAAGGTGTACCCTAACAAGATCTCATTCAACGTAGGGGTTTCGATCTGTAAGACCACTTGTGAGGCTCGGATCACCACCACATATAACACCCCGTCTCTGATCCGACCGATCCCAACGATCAAAGTTCCATCGGGCAAGGCGTAGACGTTTTGAGTCCATGTCACCCCGCCGGGGAGTGGGACTTCGCTACTTTGGAGGCGCGGGGCGTTAAACGTCGGATCAATCCCCGCGATCGCGGCATCAATCCCCGCTTGGATCTCATCCGCCGGGATCGCAAGCGCATAGACATCGGCGGTTCCGGCGGGATTTGTGAAATGCGCTAAGGTCGGTGTGCTTTGATCTGTCCAACCGGGTGGGATCGGAAAGCTAAAGCCTTCACCGCTGTAAAGGGCGTTGGGAGTCGGTTCGGGGGTGGGTTCTTGGGCCCCGATCGGCAAGGCCAGCAATAACAACCCGATCCACCACGCAATCAATTTCCAATGCATTGTCTGATTCCTCTCTTTTTGTGGATAACGTTACCTGAAAGCACGCTCAGCTTACAAGATCGGCCCCGCCGCGATCCACAAATTCACCCCCACCATCAGGGTATAAACAATCAGGTGGATCAACACTTGACGGTTATCCATTGCCTGATGCGATTGCGCGTTGAGCGGATCATCGCGCCCTTGTTTGTTAAGGATACCCACCGCAAAAATCAGTAAAAAGGCGATCCACCCGAAGCGCGTCAAGGTGTTAAACAAAACCATCGACCAAGTGATCACACCCGGCAGCCCCAAAATGATCAAGACAATGATCCCGACAAAAGCGAGTGCGAATCCGGTTAACACACTGTCTTCCCGTTCATCCAGTGAGTTATAGATCACCCGAAACAATTGCCCTGCATCCAATGTCCAGACGGGGACAAGGTTCATTGAGGCCAATAAGCCATTGACATACACCATATCGCGGGCGAATTGCGTTAAAATTGTATTGATCTCAATTGAAGGGAACAATTGACTCGCAAAGATCGGTTGTAATCCCAAAAACACGACCATTAACGCCACATTCACCCCCGGCCCGGCTTGCAATAACCACGCGATCGAATTCCACGGCAATTGATCAGAGCGTTTATTTTCGGCCTCATCCATCGGTGCGGCCACCGCGCCTAATGGGAATAAATACAGGATCACATAGCGGATGCGGGTGATCGCAAAAACCGCCGCGTGGCCACATTCATGTAGGAACATGCTCAATAACATCGCAATCGACATGCTCCATGACCAGCCAAAGATGAAATGAAAACTCAGCAAAAAGGCAAAAAACGCCACGATTTGCCGTCCAGTGCCGCGTTGTAAGCCGATTAACCACCAGATCAGCGATTGCCCATCTGGTGGGCGGAGTCGTTGCCAAAAGCCTTGTTTGGTTGCGACTGGTTGCGCGCTCATAGCGTCTATCTCACCTTTCGTGATCGATCCTTGATAGGGGGATTATACTCATCATCTTGGGATCTGTAATTTTGCTGGTAAAGATGGATGTTGAAGTCGTTTTCATCGGTAGTGTGCAGAGTGAAAGAATTTAGTGAGAGCAAAACAACTTGGTGACGACGGGTATCCCAACGAAAATTACCAGAAAATCTGTGATAAACAGGAAGCTGATGTACTGGTGAGGTGGTTCGGGAGTAATCACACACTGATGTTCGGGGGTGGTTCGCGTGGGCAGCCCACTAGCCGTTTCGTGACCTACCGCATCTCTAGGCTCAAACCGCCAGCCAAAATCAGGGACACATCAAGATCCGTCAGTGCTGGGCATTAACTGAACTGAAAACATTTGAAGTCATTCATCTCCTTCAGTATTTTGATGCGTTTGCCCTCATCAAATTGAACGAGTGCATTTCACTTGGGTGCATTCAGGGTCAAGGTTTGAACTCAAATCGAAAATTGTTGGAAAATTTGCCCTCACTTGAAATACACCCAGATTGAACGGTCTAGTTGACTCGATTCTAGGGGCAAGCTATAATTCACACAGATTAAAGTGATCCCTACGCTAATCATCTGTTTTCATTAAATCTATCCGGCAAAATCAGGGGGCTTTCATGCCACTTCAAGGCAATCTAAGAGACTTTAGCACGACCCAACTCCTCAATTTGATTAACTTGTCTGGTCGGACTGGCACCCTGAAAATTTTTGAGGGCATCGCGACAGGCGAAAAAGACGCGATGAACAACGAAAAGTTAGCCCCCGGCAAAGAACGGGCGCGGGTGGCATTTCGGGCAGGCAAACTGGTATTCGCCTCTTTAGCCGGTCAAGCGACTGATCTGGTCAGCGTCTTAAATAAAACGGGTAAATTAAGCGACTCCCAAGCCCAATTACTGCGGGATCGGGCTAAAAACACCACCGATAAGGCCTTGGCGGTCCGTTTGATCAGCGCCAACTATGTCAATAAAAACGATATTGTGGCCAGCATCCAACAAGCCATTTTGGACATTGTTTATAACATTATGGCTTGGAATAACGATCCGTTTCGGTTCGATGATAACGAACAACCCACAGATGACGTGATCCTAGTGCCGATTGATCTGGAAAATGTGATCATCGAAGGGGCGCGTCGGATGAAAGAACTTGACGAGATCACCAAACATATCGAAAACCTCGATATGTGCTTAAAATTCCCAGAAAATCCCAAAGAAAAATTTGAGGGGATTCATCTGAGTGTTGAAGAATGGCGGGTCGTGTCGTTTGTGAACCCCAAGAACACGATCCGCATGATCGCCAAGGCCAACAACATGACCGACATGGAGATCCGCCGTGTGGTCTATGGGCTGGAGCAAGCCGGTTTGGTGGAGATCGTGCGTCCACAAGGCGATCCCAAGGCGGCACGACCGGGGGCGGCAAATGCCTCACGCCGGGCGGCCAAGAGCAAACCTCAACCCCAAGTACAAAAAGCCGTCGTCAACCGTTTGATCGACAAGTTAAAATCGATTTAGCGGGTGAGTCGCTTGTAGTTTCGCAATCTTTGGCTATACTGTAGGCTACACACAGGCAGGTGTGCCACGCGGGGTTGACCCCGAACTCTATATTTCTCTGCCACTGGTTTTATGTGCCGGAAGAGCGGGTAGATTATGCAAACAGTAAAAATGGTAATCACCGGACCCTTTAGCTCTGGGAAAACCGAATTTATCAAGTCAATCTCTGAAATTGACGTGGTATCCACAGAGCGTGAAGTGACCACCGAGGCCGAAAAACGGGAAAAAGGGGCGACCACCGTCGCCATGGACTTCGGTCGTATCACCGTGGACGATGACCTCGTGCTGTACCTGTTCGGTACTCCTGGGCAACGTCGTTTCGACTTCATGTGGGAGATCCTCGCCGAGGGGATGTTGGGTTTTGTGGTGATGGTGGACAGCGCCAAGCCGGAAACATTCCGCGAGGCCAAAAGTATTCTTGAAACGTTCCGCGCCTATGCCCCCACGCCCTATGTCGTTGCCGCCAACAAACAAGATCACCCAGACGCATGGGCCCCGGATGACCTCCGGATCGCGTTGCGGATCGACCCAGAAGTGAAGTTATTGCCGTGCGTGGCCAAAAATAAAGACAGCGTGCGCGATGTGCTGTTAGAACTACTCTATTCAATTTTGGAAGATATGGAAACATAATGCACACAGAGGGCGGTGAATCGTGCCGACTCTGGTAACTGAGCAAGGGATCGTCCACTACGAAACCCTCGGTCGTGGACGACCTGTCCTGCTCCTACATGGGTGGCTCGGATCGTGGGCGCTCTGGCGCAATACGATCGAAGTGCTAAGCAAAGAATTTCGCGTCTACGCCCTTGATTTTTTCGGATTTGGGGAGTCGTTTGATCGCAATTTAAACTTTTCGGTGACGAATTTTGTACAATCCGTCGATCAGTTTATGGAACGCTTGGGAATCGTCAAAGCGCCTTTGGTAGGCCATTCGATGGGCGGGACGGTTTCACTGAGTGCGGCCATCCGTTACCCTGAACGAATCGTCAAAGCCACCGTTATTGGCTCCCCGATCCAAGGCAGTTCGCTAAATCTGTTGCTCAAACTAGCGGGGTATCGTGGGACGGCCAGCATTATCTGGACGACTCCCTCGCTCCTCAAGTTGTTTATGCGGGGGTATGCCTATTTCATCGCCAAAGATGGACGTACCGTGGGTAAGATGATCGTCGATGATGTGTCCAAAATCAACGCCGACTCGTTTTTCCAAAGCATCGGCACACTACGCGATACCGATTTGCGACCGCGACTCGGCGAGCTGAAGATGTCGGTACAAGGGATCTATGGCAAACATGATGTGATCGTGCATCCGAATCAAGCGCAAGTCCTCAAACAATACACCCCACATAGCCGAATCGATTGGTTTGAGGGATCGGGTCACTTCCCGATGATGGATGAGCCGGAGCGGTTTCACAGCGCGCTGATCGATTTCCTAAAAAATGGTTAATCGCCAGTAAGTCCTCATAAAGATTTTGTGAAAACCAGTCGTAAAGGATGCTTAGGCGTATTCTGGGCCTCCAAAACTCGTTCGATGCTCTTCAAGAGGGCAAACGAGCTTTTGAAGAAGCCATTAGCGGTCGCGAGGTCTTTCAGGTGTTTCCAAAAACGCTCGATCATCTTCAAAACGGGACAATAAGGCGGCAACCAAAATACCTCTAAACGGTGTTCAAACAGACTGAGTGCCGCTGTCACCATTTTGCTGCGGTGATAAGGCGCATTGTCCATCACGAACACGACCTTAGAATTGGGATAAACCGTCATCATCAGGTGATCTAAAAACTCCACGAACCTGACACTCTTTTTATGCTCAATGAACCGATAGCAGATGGGGTCGCAACGCCAATGGTAAGCCCCAACGACCTGATAAAACCCCTGTGCGCCAGAGGGGGCATCTAACCGTTTTTGCCGACCGCGACTCATCCAACCAGCACGTATAGGAAACTCAAGATTTACGGTGCTTTCGTCCACAAAGAATAGCTCAAAATCCCCACTTTCGGCTTTTTTTTTTAACGCCTCAAGCTGAACTTCAGCTTCGGCTCTCGCTTCTGCATTCTGAAGAAGCTTTAAGTCCGCTTTGGGACGGCGATACCCATAGCCCCGTTCACGCATCAACACCCGCAGACACTCCGCGCTCAAACGAATCCCCGTCTTTTCAGTCAAGTGTTGCGACAGACGCTCCGTTGTCCAAAGGCTGAACCGATACCCCAAACTTCGCGGATTCTGCTCCAAGGTTTCCTCTAACGACTGCCAGTACGCTTCAGTAGCTTTACTTGGACGACCGGAGATTGGGCGATGACTCAACCCTTCTAAATGGGCTTGCTCCCAGCGCTTTCGCCAGTTGTGAATACTGGCTGCGGTTACACTCACTCAGTAAGGTCGCCATCTCATCCGGCGTTTTGCCTTCCTGTAACAGACACAACGCCGTGGCACGTTTCACCACCGCTACACGCTTCTCAGACTTGATAGCGGCGCGTAGGGTGGTTAAGTCTTCTTCGATCAGTTCAAATCGCTTGGCTTTTCTCATCTCTTCATTTTACCATTTCTCAAATTTCTTTTATGGGTTTACTGTTGACCTATCCCTATTCCCTATTCGTCCCACCTCTTTGAATGGTAACGAGTGGATACTCTATTCAATCTCTTTTACATCTGATCATGAATTTCATGTTCAGAGTTTACCAGTCTCCCATATATGTCACAGTTTTTACATATTTGTAGAGTAACTGAAGCCTCATATACCATGTGCTTCTGAACTTATCTTCTAAACAAATAGTCATTGATGATCAATTGTCCATATTTGGTTGTCCATAATTTCCCACATTTGCTACAATGATAGCTAAGTTGGCAATTATATTTGAGTGTCTTGCATTAATACTTCCCTTCTGAGAGCTTAAACTTTTGAG
Source organism: Anaerolineae bacterium (assembly GCA_025454525.1). Taxonomy (GTDB): domain Bacteria; phylum Chloroflexota; class Anaerolineae; order Aggregatilineales; family Phototrophicaceae; genus JALOOG01. The sequence continues at coordinate 22,308 of JALOOG010000063.1, forward strand.
AATACCAAGGGAAAACTGTATAGACTTGCAATGATTCTTAAGATGAGAAATATTGTCTAAACAAGTCATAAATGTCTTTATAAAGAAGCTTTGTTATATTGTGTGATTTTGATTACATTTTAATTATATGGATCATTAACATTCTGTCATTTAAATACAACGAAATTTAAATTTCTGACAAATATTTCCTTCCTAACTCTAGCATTCTTATCAATGGGGTTTTGGGGTTTTGGGG
>JALOOG010000188.1 GCA_025454525.1 Anaerolineae bacterium
ACTTCATCCGGCGTTTTGCCTTCCTGTAACAGACACAACGCCGTGGCACGTTTCACCACTGACACACGCTTCTCAGACTTGATAGCGGCGCGCAGGGTGATTAAGTCTTCTTCATTCAGTTCAAATCGCTTCGCTTTTTTCATCTCTTCATTATTACCATTTCTCATCCCCATTTCTCAAATTTCTTTTGTGGATTTACTGACTTACTGCCCTTTATATCGTTATTCAACTTGACATATTTAAAAATGAGCGTATGCTAAAATACATACCATAATCAGGAGAAACGATGACACCGCCGATTATTTCGATCCATTATGAACAGATGACTCAGATCGCCAAACTTTTGTCCAAGCAAGAAGAGCAGATCAGCCAATTTATCCAAAAATTTCAGACCCAAGTCGAGACTTTACGCCAAGGTTGGATCGGGATGGGGGCAGAAAAATTTTTTGACGAAATGGAAACCGATTTTTTGCCGCGTCTCAAACGATTGAGTTTAGCCCTAGATGAAAGTCAACGGGGGGTGAATACGATCATCGAAACGTTTGCCCAAGCTGAAGAGCAAGCGTCCGGTGCGTTTCGCGATCTGATCTCCAGTGTGATGTTGGGGAAAGTCAGCGCATCGGATTTGAATAAAGGCGCACAACAGGGTAGTGATCCACGCCCCGATATTAACGATCTCTTTGAGCAGTTTCGCAATAACCGCCCTTCTTACGATCATAATGAGACGGTGGGCTATCCCCGTAATCCGATTGAACGTTGGTTGGCTGAGCAAGCCGGTTTATACCGTCGTGACATCACCCGCTTAGAAGCAGATCTAATGGATGAATTGCGTTTTTGGCGTGGGTTAGTGGGCATGAACACCCTTAACGACATCCATGATGAAGCGTTTGCGTCTGAGTCAACGGTCTTTGGCAATACGGGGAATGCTAACAACGATGGACTCGGTGATGCGTATCGTCATGCCTATTGGTCAGCGCGCATGACCCAAGAATTTGGTGCGGATTGGACACAGCGTTTTACCGATGCCCATGAGACCAAGCCGGGCAATCAGACCGCCCGCGATTTTATGGATCGTCATAACAACGCCCTAGGCATTCGGATCGCCCAACAATACCCGAATGCGACTCCCGAACAAATGCAGAATTTGATCGCCCAAGCGATCCAAAATGGCGAAGGGGTGTATATCCCCGGTGCAGATCAGTACCCGGTCAATAGCCCGGAACGCAATGCGATCGCCGAAAGCGGGCCGGTTGCCTATACAGATCAAAATCCCAACTCAGCCACGATTCCGGTTGATCCCAATCAAATCCCAGCTCCCGGAGGGAACGCCAGTGGGCCGGGTTAGTCGATGGGTAATGGTATTCGTATCGATTGGGATAGTCATTTTATTTTTAAGTGCATGTGATGTGATCGGGGGAATCACGATGGAAAATGATCAACCAGAACTTGTTGCAGAGCCGATTCATGGGCAAACGACGGAACAGGCACAACTCGCCGAAGCATTTGAAGCGACTGTCGCCACATTTAATGAGGGCCATGTCATCCGTTTAGCCGATCTGCTCCCGTTTGAATGGGATCAAGTGTGCTTTTTTGGCATGGGCGCGACCAGCGCTTATATCAATGAAACGATTGGGATCGAATGGCTTACAGAATCGGATGTGGTCGAGGAAGATCGGCAGCTTTTTGTGTTGATCCAAGGCGATCAAGTGGTGCAGAAATTGGTATTTTCGCCGGGGTATGTCTATGTCCCCACTGTTTTAGAAACTCGGATGGGAGTCTGTGTGACGCGATCAGCGGCGGTCATGACGGCGCGCACTTTTACCAGTGGCGGGCGGCCACGCGTTAGTTTACGACTCGATCTCGCTGAATAACGTTGGCAATCCCACAATGCCGCCCTGTGCAAGGGGACGGCATCGGCGTATACTTTTCCGCTGAAATTGTCCATAGGGTCAGAGGAATTTATGCGTCGTCTTTTTGCTGGTTTGATGATCGCGATACTTGTGATCGTGATTGCGCCTTCGTCCCAACCGGGGATCTCCGGTCAATTTGTCACCAATACCCCGCGCCCGATCCCAACCGATCCGATCTTGTTTTTTACCAATACCCCGCGTCCTACCAACACGCCGGATTTTACGCCCACCCCGTCGCATACCCCCACCGCGACTCCAACCGCCACGCTCACGCCCTCGCATACCCCGTCTCCCACGCCGACTCCGGTGGGTCCGTTTTCATATCCTGACGGGATCAACTCGCTTACGGGACTCCCCTATCCCGATGAAAACGCGCAAAATCGGCGGAATCTGTTGGTCAAGATCTCCAATTACCCGCCGATCGTGCGCCCGCAAAGTGGCTTGAATCAGGCGGATGTGATCTGGGAATATGAAGTTGAAGGCGGTGTAACCCGTTTTGCGGCGATCTATCGCTCAAACGCCCCTACGCATGTTGGGCCAGTGCGAAGCGGCCGCTTAGTTGATTTAGAACTTGCGCCGATGTATCAAGCGCTATTTGCCTATTCAGGATCGAGTCAACCGATCATGGACATGATCTTAAACGCCGAGATCGTGCCATGGGGGTATAACGTGTTTTCGCCGCAATTCGGCGATAATTGTGAAGACTCCGGTTTTTGCCGTTTCCCGCGTGAAGGGTTGGCCTTTGAGCATACGCTCTACTTAGATACCAACATCTTATGGGACAAAGCGACCCGCCGTGAGGTGAATCGTCCAGAACGCGCGCGCGGATTCGCCTTTGGTGAAGAAACCCCACCGACTGATTTACGCGCCTTAGATGTGTTTGTCGATTGGTATGGGCAGATCAACGCCCGTTGGCAATATGATGAGCAAACGGGTCGCTATTTACGCTTCACCGATGAAGTGCCACATCTTGATGCCCTTGATGGCGATCAAGTGTGGGTGGATAACCTCGTGATCGTGCAGGCCGAACATATTGAACGGCCGGATCTGTTTGAGCCGGAAAGTCAATCTGCCTCGCAAGAGATCCGCTTGTGGACAGAGCCGGGCGGCTATTATCCGGTGTATGTCTTGCGCGATGGGGTGTATTATCAAGGCTTTTGGGATCGGCAAAATCGTGAGATGGGCAGCGCCCTACAACTCAAATTCAGCACCGGTGAACCGATCAAGCTGAAGCCGGGCCGTACTTGGGTGATGGTCGTGCGTGGGATGGGCAGTGTGACGCTCTCAGAAACCCTGAACAACATGAACGCCACCGGTACCGCGATCTTACAAACCGCCACCGCGACTCCCCCTTTGTGGGAAACGCCGACTCCGCTCCCGCGTTAACTTCCAACGGCGCGGCCAAGCTTGGCCGCGCCGCATCAATTTTAATTAAAACGCCCGTTGATATTGAGGCGGTGTGGCAATTTCCGCCTTTAACACCCGTGCCGCCCGTCGCGGCCAATATGGATCGCGCAAAACCTCACGCCCCAATAACACCAGATCCGCCCGCCCATTGCGGATCACCTCATCGGCCTGCATCGGATCGGTGATCAAACCCACGGCCGCGGTAAGGATCTCCGCGCCACGCCGAATGCCTTCGGCCAACGGCACTTGATACCCTGCACCCACCGGAATCTTGACACGCGGCACAATGCCACCAGAACTCGCATCGATCAGATCGACTCCCTCAGATTTGAGGATCTGCGCGAGTCGGATCGAGTCAGTTAAACTCCACCCGCCTTCTAGCCAATCGGTCGCCGATAAGCGCACCGCTAACGGACGATCCCCCCATACCGGACGCACTTGGCGCACCGTTTCGACCAAAAACGCGATTCGCCCTTCAAAGTCACCTCCGTAGCGATCGGTGCGTTGATTCGACAAAGGAGACAAGAAACTATGAAACAGATACCCGTGCGCGGCGTGGAGTTCTAACCACTCAAACCCCGCGGCAAGGGCGCGTCGTATGGCTGCGACAAAGGCCGCTTGTAGATCGTGGATCTCCGCTTCATGGAGTGCGTGGGGAATGCGAAACCCGTCATCAAAGGCGATCGGACTCGGCCCGACCACCTCCCAACCACCTTGATCATCACTCAGCGGTGCGCCGCCTTCCCACGGACGGGCGGTGCCGGCCTTGCGTCCAGCGTGGGCAATTTGTATTCCGGGGATTGCCCCTTGTGAGCGGATAAACGCGGTGATCCGACTCATCGGCGCGATGTGAGCATCTGACCAGAGTCCGGTATCTTGGGGCGAAATGCGTCCGCGTGGTTCAATCGCGGTTGCTTCCATGATCACCAAGCCTGCGCCGCCCGTGGCCCGCGCCCCAAGATGAACCAGATGCCAATCGGTGGGAAATCCGTCATCGGCGCTGTATTGGCACATCGGGGATACGCCGATCCGATTCGGTAGTGTTACCCCGCGCACGGTGAGCGGGGCGAATAAATGCGACATAAAACGCGCTTCCTTTGCCTAAAAGCCTACCGATCCTAGACAAGGCGGATCAAACGGGTCTTTCGCGGATCACAGCATGAGATCGATAAAGGCTAGGAGGCGTTGGTGAGGTCTTTATCTTCCATTTCCCAAGCGTGATCTAAGGTGTGATAGGCGGTATGTCGGATCAAGTAACGGAGTGGCCAAGTCTTGGCCAGTTTGTTTTCCGCGTGGAAGGATCGGATCGTCTCGCAATAAGCGGTACGATGTGCTTTTAGGGTTTCTTCGGTGACATTGGCACTGTCCAAGATATGTAACCCTAGCTTGGTAGCCCAATCTTGTTCCACAGCCAAAGTATGCCGCACGATCTGATCGCGATCGCGTCCGCCGCCGCGTGGCCCTTTCCGCATCTCTGCCGATACCCGCAAACGTACCTGATCAAAAAACGACCAGCACGCTTGCATCAAGGTCAATTCACGCTCTAAGGCTTCAATTGATACATTTTGCCGATCGATGCTGGAGAAGGCGAACGAAATACCCCAAAAATCAGTTGACCCCGTGCCTAGATATTCTTCAACAATCTCCACGGTGTTGATCGCCGCAAAGGATGTTTCCATGCCAGCCAGCTTCGCGATTTGAGCATAACGTGGCAGATAGGATTTAAGCCGTTCAATGGCGGAGTCGGCGGTTTTGGCCCCGCGTTCTAATCCGGGCCAATCAATCGCGACGGCGGCTACTTTTTGACCTTTCGGGCCGATTTCCACTATCACTCGAAGCGATTGATCCATACATCTCTCCATCCAACGGTTAACGCGGTTTTAAAACAATGTGAGTTGTTGTAGCGGCCGCCGCCCATCCAACAAGACATACGGTGCGAGTTGTTGTGGGGTGCGAATCCCTAATCGTGCCAATTGTGCGAGATCGCGAATCGCACGTTCTCGACGCGCTTTGAGGATCGCGTCCGCGCCTTTGCGGCCAATCCCTGGCAATCGCATCAGTTGTAAGCGATCAGCACGCATCAGATCGATCGGTTGATCGCGTAAAACTTGATCCGCCCAAGCCCGTTTAGGATCAATATCGGTGCGTAGGTTACCATTTTGTAGAAACGGCAGATCTTCTACTTCCCACGCATAATCCCGTAACAAGAAGCTGGATTGATAGAGACGATGTTCGCGTTGTGGTGAAGTCGGGGTGAGATGCTCTAGCGGTGTACCGACGATCGGATGAAAGGCGGAATAATACACCCGCGCTAATCCGGTTTGAGCGTAGAGTTGTGAGCTTAACGAGAGTAGTTCAAGATCGGTATCGCCCACCGCTCCGACAACAAATTGAGTGACTAAACTCGCACGAATCGTCGGATCGCGTCGTTTGATCTCTGCGGCCCGTTGCAATTGGATCAACAGTTCGGCGCTTAGGTCTTTTTTGGGCGCAAGTGCTTCTAACCGCTCACGAGTCGGCGCTTCAAGGTTGATCGAGATCCGATCGGCTAATTGCATCGATCGATACAGTTGATCGTGATCGGTGCCGGGCATGATCTTCAGGTGGATATAGCCGCGATAGGCGTAGCGCTTACGGAGGATCTCCGCCGTATCGATGATCTTGTCTTGGGTGGTGACACCGCCTTTGATAATCCCAGACGATAAGAATAGACCGTCCACCTGCTTCGCCTGCTGCATTTGATCAAACGCCCGTGCCAATTCATCCGGTTTAACAGTCACTCGTTTGGTTTTATTGTGGCCGGCCCGAAACGGACAATAGTAACAATTGCGTTCGCAAGCGGTGGTGATCATCGTCTTGAGGACAGGTTTTTTTCCGGTAGGGGTTTGCAGATTCGCGATGCAATCCCCCAAGTGACGCGCATGATAACGCTCTTGGAGCGGGGCATCTCCGGCCGGTTCATACAAAGTCAGATCGCCCATTTGGGTGATCTTTTCAACAGTGTTAGGTGTGCGGATGATCGTCGTCATGGTATCATGATACGAAATTTTGTTCTAATTGTCAAGCGATCACGAATGCAGGAAGCGGCTAAACTACTAAGAGGAAAAAATAACGGTGGTCTGAAAGTTTGTTTTTTTGTGATTGGTGTTGGTATAACAAGTTGTTATTAAAAGGATTTAACAATTTTCCCCTGTTCAATACCCGAATTTCTGATAACATCTTACCCGTTTGCCCGAAATTTTGATTTATTGAAGGCAATTACATTTTTTCAACTTAAATGACAAGGAAGCTAACCATGCGCCGCCACCTCCGTTTACTCCA
>JALOOG010000189.1 GCA_025454525.1 Anaerolineae bacterium
CGTGTAGATCACCTCAACCACATAATGATGACTGCGTGGCACAATCCGCACCTGATCCACCTCGCGCTGTCTCGTTTTGACGCGGATCGGCAGTCCCGACGGTTCGATAAAGCCGCCCGCCAATGCCTTTTTACGGATAGCCTGTGCCGTATAGGTCAGCAGATTGCGTCCACAGGTGGTCTGTTTGTACTTCGGCAGACGCGGCTTACCCTGAAACTTGTCCGGATGTGCCTTCCATTCGGCCAGGGCCGCAAAGTAGGCTTGCCAATCATGATCCAGTTGTTTCAAAACCTGTTGCACCACTTTCAAGGGTAACTGCTGATCGGGCAGCAGGTGACGCTGCTTGAAACGCTTTTCAATGACGTGGTAGTTCAGATAGACCCCGGTGAAGATGTATGATTGACGCACCTGATAATTGGCCGCATTGTAGATATTCTTGGAGAACCATGCCGCCTGATCAATGACCTGCCAGCGCGGGTCGTTCTGGTTAATGATGTGCTGCTCAACTAATTGCATCATCCTCATCCCGTTTCAATTCGGCGGTGATCCGTTCTGTCTTGCGCTGCCTATACCGTCCTATAAATGACACCCACCAGGTCATCTAGCAACCCTTCCCGTTCATCTTCCGCCAGCTTGACCCCTTCAATCAGTTGATCTTCGGTGATGAGGATCGTTGCGGTATCCCTCTGATCGCCACGCCGTTTGCCTGCCTTGAACCCTCTGTGTGCCGTCTTGTAGCTTTGGCATAGTCGCTGAGTTTCATAGCCTTATTTTACCGCCTTTGGGCAGGAAAAGGTATAGAACTGGTTAACGTTGTCAATACTTTAATTTGCGTACTGTTGGATAAAGGCCGCGAAACGTTCTGATCCCAAGGCCGGCACGCGATAGATCTTAAAGTTTTCGTCGGGCCGCGCTAATCCGGGCAGGGTTTGATCCTCTAGCGGCGGTAAAAACACCTCAATCAAGGTGGATCGTCCTTCTGGAAACCAGAGTTGCAACAATTCTTCCGCTTGGAGATCTTCCCGGTGATAGAAGATCAACAGATCCCGCTCTGGATCCAGTGGATAGCGCCCCGGACTGGTATACAGATCGCGCATCCGACGGGGTAGCGCGTTGATCTGTATATCGCCATTTGGCCATTTCCCCGGTGGCAGGCCCGCCTCGATCGCGATCCCGCGATAATCCCACCAATAGCGATAGGTCAAGATAAACGTATTGCCGAAGGCCCCGCCACTGTCGGCGAACCCGCGCATGATCTGGCCGCCGGTGCTGATCGGGTGCCATGAATTAAAATATTCACCGCGATAGCGCACAAAGATCAACGGTGACACATAGCTATAGACCACCCATACCAATAACAATGCGCTGATGCCGATCCCGATCAGCCCCGTGCGATTGCGGAACGCTTGCCAGAGCGGATAGGCGATCAAGGTCATGCCAAAGGCCACCAAAAAGAACACCATTGGCAACGCGCCACTCATCCGGGTGAAACTGGGATTTTCATTCGGCGCGGCGATCGCTAAAGCCGACGGCAACATCATCACCACCATGCCCACCGGGATCAACCAATCCCCGACATCGCGCCGCCGGATCATCCACACGATCCACCCACCCGCGCCTAACATCATCAACGATCCCAAAAATGGATCAAGGGCCGGCATTCGGGAGGCATTGTGCAGGAAGATCACATCGCCTTGATAATGAAACGTGCCGGCCGCGTTGATCAGGTTCTGACCGAAGATCGCAGCATTCCTTCCGAATGCGTCGAGTCGATCTTGCGCTGTGGCTTGTCGTTCGACCACTTGCCCTAACTCGTTGGTGGTGGTGATCACGTCTTCCCCTAACAAGCGGCCACTGGTGCGACTCCAAAACGAGTCTGGTTCTTCAATCGCGTAACGCATCAACGGCACAAACACGATCAACGCGATCAACGCCAAGATCACATAATTGCTAAAATAGAGCGCGAACACCCGCCGCTCACGGATCTGAAAGATCAAGGCTAACGCCGCTGATGCGATCACCATGACCGGGAACATACGGGCCGCTTGATACGCATATAATGACACGCCCAAGATCAACCCCGCTTTCAGGTAATCCCCGCGCCGATTATGCCGCACGATCCGCAACAAGTAGATCATCAACAACGCTGAAAACAGCGGCGTAAGCGTGATCCGCAACGAGACCCGCGTGACCATCAAATGCCAATACCCGATCGCCACAGCCAACGCTAACGCTAAGCCGAGAAGGGTCGCTAAGCGTGGGTTGCGCGCTCCGATGATCTCGCGCCCTAACCAAAACATCACCACGATCGTAAACAGCGACTCGATCGCGGACAATGTTTTCAGCGTCATAAACTCTAATGACACACCGGGAAGATGCGACATCATCGCCAAGAGGTAAAAATGCAACGGTTCACGGCCGCCGTTATTGGCCATGAACACGTCCCATTGTCCATCGGCGACTCGTTGCGCGTCCATCAGCTTTTCAACGTGATCGCTGGTCATATCCGGCGGGGATTGATCCAAGTATTGCAAGCGGAACACCCCGCCGATCAACACGATCGCCACCAACGCATAGACGATCCAACGCTCATTTTTCAGCCAACCGTTCAAACGTCCCCATTTTTGGTTAAGTGAGCTGAATAAGTTCCAATCTTGCGGTGCAAACGCATACAGGCCTAACCCGATGCTACTCCACCAGAAGATCACGCCCAACGGGGTGAAACGGTGATCGCTGTTATCGATGATCGGGTTTTGTCCATTAAAGAGGAACGCGCCGCCCATCAACATCGCGGTGATCCCCAACGCCCCCCATCGGATCGGATGTGCCTGATGCGTAGCGCTGAAAGCGGTTTCCGCGTCACTTTTGGGGGTGACGGCCCCGCGTCGCCGCACCGTTTCGGCGATCACGATCACGCCTAATGCCCCGAACAGACACAAGGTGCTATAGCTAAATTGATCGATGCGTAGGGTGCGATCGTTAACGGGTTGAAATGCACCGATCACCCCGATCACAAACGCCGCCATGTAGAACACCACGCGTAGGATGTGGGCGATCGTCACCGCTTGCTCTGGAGATCGCACCATGGGCGTGGCGCGTGGACTCACCTCCACATAGACCGATGACATCGCGATATTACGAGATCGGCGGGTCGGTGCGATCACCGCCCGAAACAGGCGAAACGTTTTGATCGGATCGCGGACAAACTGCCCGATCAATTCAGTCAAGGTGAGGTCTTCAAATGGGCGTTGGTTCATGGCGTTCTCTCTGACTAAGCGGGTTTACGCGCTTTCAAGGCAAGGTTCACAGTGGATCGTCCCGGCGGCTCACTGATCACATTGTGGCGATCAAACCAATTGAACACCTTCAGCCCAAAGTTAATCGGGTTGAAGATCGATCCGTCGTTTTGGTCAAACTTGGTGCGATCGGCCGCATTCGACATCGATTCGGGCAATGCGCCGGATTCTAACAGCGGTTTACCGAGTCCATAGACTAAATTATGGATAAACGGAAAACAATAATGGGTAAATTGACGTTCTTCTTCCACCTGAAAGCCCGCGTTGAGCGCGGCTTGGCGCAATTGTGGCGCGGTATACAAGCGCACATGATTCGCCCAAATTCCGGCCAGCGGCCCGTGTTGGATATGGGTATTGAACAGTGTTTCCAGCGTCTTGTTGATCGGATCCCACCAAAACGGGTAATTGGCATTCGGCACGGTGATCGCCACCACGCCGCCCGGTTTCAAGACGCGCCAGATTTCACGCAAACCGGCCACGTCATCATCAAGATGTTCAAGGATCTCGGAGGCGATCACCGCGTCAAACGTCCCATCGGCATAGGGCAATGTATAAATACTCGCCCGATTCAAGAGTAAACCCGGCAATTGTCCGACATTGCGCCGCGCCTTTTCCAACACTTCCGGGTCTAATTCTCCTCCGATCAAGCGGCATTGGCTAACATACCGAAACATATTCAGATAAAACCCGCGTCCACACGGCATATCTAAGATCAGGTCATCCGCTTGGGGATCGATCCACTCAAAAATCGTCTGCACGCGCTTTTTAAACGCCATATCTGCTTCATTGCGCGTCATGTGCGCGATCGTCGCTTGATCTACCATTTCGTTTTACCCCTTTTAACCTTAACCTAGCCTTTTCCGTTCGCGCTATATTCTCGAAACACCGCTTCATAGTGATCGACCGTCTGTTGAAACGAGAACACATCCTCAATTTCGGCCCGCGTCTTGCGATACTGTTCCGGATGATCCAACACTTCTAAGATCGCTTCGCCGATCGACTCAAAATTACCGCGTTGGGTGAGTCGTCCCATGCCCGTTTGCATGACAGGAACGCGCCCGCCGGGGGTATCCGTCATTACCACCGGAGTCCCACACAGCATCGACTCCACTTGCACCAACGCGAAACACTCGCTATCACTGGTCAAGGCAAATACATCACACGCCGCGAAAAAGTCCGCCATAAACTGCATGTCGTTTTTCAGCCCTAAGAAGATCAAATGGTGCTGATAGCGATCCACGATCGGTTTATACAACTGCCAAGTGTTCTCATACGGGATGTCATATTGCCCCGCGAACACGATCCGAGCATTCGGGTATTTTTGTAAGATCACATCTAACGATCGGATCAACAGATCGGGGCGTTTTTCCTGCACAAACCGGCCGGCATAACCGATGATTGGCCCGCCGTCGGGGGCCCATTCTGCACGCAACGCTTCGGCCCCACTCGGATTCGGCAAAGGCATCGTGATCGGTGGATAGATCACCTGCACTTTGTGGAGATAGGGCTTGAGGTAATAGGAGTTATTCGCGTAATCTTGCGTATAGGCGATGATCTTGGGTGCATTTTCGGCCATGATCCGATAAAACAGATACATCACCGATTGGATCAAACGATTCGCGATTCCGGCCGGTAATAACAGATCGCCGTGATGCGTGGGGATCACTTTGCGTCCGACCAGACGGGCGATCACGCTGATCAAGGCGGTCTCTAACATCGGCACATGGATGCTAATGATGTCATGTTCGCGGGCCAACTGATAAAACGCCCATGGATAGGCGGGCATGATCATGCCACGGCTAATCGCGATCGGCGGCACATTCAGCCGCACGATCCGCACACCGTGGATCGTCTCATCATTCGGGAGATCCGCTTTATGGCGCGCACACAAGATCGTCACTTGGTGGCCACGGGCGGCTAATTCTTCGGCGATCCGTTGGATATATAATTGCATTCCGGTGCGATGCGGCAGATAATACAATAGACAGATCAAGATTTTTAATTGAGCGGGCTGATTCATTGCGTCTTTCCTAAGACTTCAGTGGAGGAGGCTTGTTTAACCAATTGTTCCAACGTGATTCCTTCGGTCACAAACCCCACAATCCCCAAAATAGCGTTGACCAGTAAATTCATAAAATGCACGGTGATCGCGAACGCGGTCGCTGTGGCCATGGTGGACGGGTCATCAGTACGGGCATAGCCCATAGCGACCATCACCAATAAAATCGATAATTCATACGTGCCAAGATTGGCGGCTGTCGCGGGTAAAGCCACAGCAAACGATGCCGACGCGATAAACAGCAGCGTGGTGATCGCGTCCCCTTGTGGATAAAAGATCAGCATCAACAGATAACCTGAGACAAACGAAAATGCCCAACTGATCGCCGTCCATCCTAACACTTTTAGGAGTGAGACAAGGTGAGTCAGTGGTTTTAGGCCGTCTAAAAACTGATTCAGCCATCCCGTTAAGTTGAGTCGTTGTAGTGGGGGAAACCGCTTTAACACCCATTCAAGGATTGTTTGTGCCAAAGCGCGCCGGCCGGCCAAAAAGATCAACGTGAAAAACCCCACCAAGGCCGCCGCGCCCATAAAGGCCCCGGTAGCCCGTAATTGAGACGGCACGGCCTCGCCGGCCGCCGCTAACCCTACCGCGATAAACAACACCACCATGAGCAGATCCAAGATCCGCTCTAATACGATCGTGCCAGCGGATTGGAATATCGGGACAGCCTGTTCTCCGCGTGAGGCTAACCAAGCCCGCGCCATTTCCCCGATCCGAAAAGGGAGGAGGCCATTGATCAGATACGCCACATTCAAAATATGGAATGCCCGCCAACGGGTCAAACCGCCGCTCAACAAAACACGCCAACGAATGGAGCGCATGAACAACCCGACTCCGGTCAAGAGCGATGTGATTAAGAAGATCAGCAACCCGCGTCCCGTGAGGGCGGTTTGCATCGCCGTCACCAACAGCGAGAGATCATTAATTTGCGAGACGATCAACACGATCGACGCGCCGCTTACTATGATGCCTAATACGATCACCCGCCAATGTTTTGACAACCCATTGCCTTTCGGACATATCTCTGCGCGCAGCATTATAGCATGAGCAAGCGGTGATCGATACACATGATCCACTCATCCTAAGAGATGATGGTCAACTCGTAGGTGGTTCATTTGCCTGACCAACCCCCCGCTTGAGATACCCTTAACTTTAGCCGCTTCATTGTGGGTTCATCTGTTGCGTGACCAAAGGCGCTTGATCTATACTCCGCGCAAAATCAACGTAACTTTGGTTAACTCCCACATGCCGACACGTCTGAACGTCTTGCCCGTATCGGGATGCTGTGACCCGCGTGATCCTACGCTTAGGCTTGCACCCGATCATCATGGAAGCGTTTAATCCGACCGACCGTAACGCCTTGCAGTTGTGTTATGACAAGGTGCAAGAGGCCGATCTATTCATCGGGATTTATGCTCATCGCTATGGATATGCACCGGGTCCAGAGGTCGCTTACCGAACGGTGGACGGACAGATCCTAAGCGGCGATCAGCTCATAGGCATCACCCACCTAGAGTATCAATGGGCGATCGTGCGCCAATTACCGATGTTACTCTTTGTGATCAGCGAAACCGATGCCCATGGTGAGCCGTTGATATGGGATCATCGCGAAGGTGAGCCGGGCTTATCGCGGTTACGGGCGTTTAAAGACCTGATCATGTCGAAGCATGTGGTCGGTTTTTTCCATTCACCCGATCATCTGGCGGCCCAAGTGGCGACTGGATTGGCTGAATACTTGCGTGCGCTCTGGGAACGCACCTCCCACGAAAATAACCCCCGCACCAGTGTGATCATCAATGAACGCGGTGAAATTGGTGAGCGTGCGTCTTTTAGCCGTGATTTTTACAAACACATCCCATTGCCAGCGAATTACGTCACCCGTGCGGATATTTTAGAGGCCTTGCGCGCCCAAGTCTTAGGGGATCATGCCCAAGTTGCCTTGACCTCCGCGATCAAAGGCGCAACCGCTTTACATGGCATGGGTGGCATCGGTAAGAGTGTGATCGCCCGTGCCTTGTGTGAAGATCACGCGGTTCAAGCGGCTTTTCGTGACGGGATTCTCTGGACGACCTTAGGGCAAAGCCCGAATTTGATCGCCAAGTTGCGTGAGTGGATCGGCGCATTAGGCGGGGTGATCGCGGAATCCGCACCGACTTTAGAGAGCTTACGCGCTCTGTTAATCGATCTCTTAGAGCATCGCGCTTGTTTGCTGATTGTGGATGATGTCTGGGAGCGTAAGCATGTTGAGGCCTTTCAGGCGGGCGGTGAACAGTGTCGTCTGCTGATCACCACCCGCGATATTGAGGTCGCACGGGCGATCGGCGCAAGTGTGCAACCGATCCCAACGATGAGTCAGCCCGAAGCGATCGCCTTATTAGAAAAATGGGCAAAAGGCGCATTAGATCACACCGATCCAGAGGTCAAATTGCGAATTGTGGGACGTTTAGGCCGCTTGCCCTTGGCGATCAAGTTGGCGGGCGCACAATTACAACGCCGATCCCCCGAACAATGGTTAGAGCGCTTTAATGCCCGTCGTTTAGCGGCCCCACGGGTGGAAGAAGTCCATGACAGCCTTGAACGTACTTTTGAGTTGAGTCTAGAGGTGTTAGAGGCGCATCAACGCGGGTTATACGCCGCACTTGCGATCTTTAAAGAGGATGAGCCGATCTTAGAACAGACCATTGTGCGTTTATGGGCGGCCTTGCAGGGACTCGACGATTACGAAGCGGAGATCTTCTTGGATGACCTTGAAGCGCGGGCGTTATTAGAGATCGTCGGATCGGCGTATCCCCGTGCTGTCGTCTTACACGACCTGTTACGCGATTTTATGTTAGCCGAATTGCCAGATGCAGCCTCGATTCATCGTGCTTTATTGGATGCGTATCACACTTCCAAAACGGGCGACGGGTGGCACACCGCCCCAGATGACGGCTATCTGTATGATCATCTGGTGTATCACCTCAAAGCGATCGATAAAACCGAGGAGTTGTTAGGCTTATTCGACTCCCAAGCGTGGATGCGCGCCCGTGTGGGACAAAGCGATTATGTGTATGATCGCTATTTAGAGGACTTAGACATCACCTTGAAGTCGGTATTACATCCGGCCGTTGAACAGCAGATCCGACAAGGCGCGGATCTGACCGCGTTGCCGCGCTTTTTGCGCTTGGCCTTGATTCGGGGCAGTGTCCAACGCTTACTATGGAACTATACGCCCGAAATGGTCAAGCGGGCGTTCGAGGTGGGCTTGTGGTCAGAAAAGCGGGCGTTGAGTGTGGCCAAAGGCTCATTTGAACACCTGTTTGTCTTAAGCCAAGCGACGACTTTAAGCGCCGACACCCGCGCTACGCTCGAAAATCTCTTGGCAAACACCCAAGAACCCCATAGCCTTTCGCGCATTTGGATGTTAGAGCAGCTTAGCACGCTGCCCGATTCCACCCGTGAGCGGTTGTTACCGATGCTCTATACCTATCTTCAAGGGATCGTGCGTGACCGACGGTGGGCGCAATTCAAAGAGCGTTACTTATGGTGTGCGCCGTATCTCACCCCCGATCAGCGCATGGAACTGTTACCCGATTTTATCGATCACCTGATCAACGAGATCAAACCGCGCTATCCATACTTCTCGTTAAGCGATTGGCAGCGCTTCTTAGCCGATCTACCCGATCCGTTGGTGATCGCGATCGCGCATCATGTCCGGGCGATCACGGACATCGATGCCGATGATCCCCGCCAAGTGATCGATCGGTGGTTAGCGCCTTCATTGCCCCCGCCTAGCGATTTTGAACCCTTGCCCCCCGCACCCGTTGATTATGAGGCTCATTTGTTGACGGAAATGCTCTCGCATCAAGATTCGGAATGGTTTCAGGCTTTGCCACTCAACCGGATCACCCGCTATCAATTTTCGCATCGCTTCATCGATCAGGTATTGACGCATCTATTTCAGCATCCGGCGATCAAAGCGCAGGCCCTTTTAGCGCAATTACTGAAACAACGTCCGGAAGCGTTTGAACGGGTGATCGATCATGTCTTGGATCAAGGCCCGATCGATGTGTATTGGGTGATCGATCACACCCGTGATCAACCGCTTTCACCCGCCTTGCGTGAGAAATTATGGGCTTATGCGACCGGACAACCCTTCCGCACCGCCCGTCGGTTGCTGACCGCGATCCTCACCCAAGATCGCACGTTTACCCCCCACGCCGCGCAATACGTTTGTGATCGGCATGTGGATGATATGGACTGGATCACCGAACAGATCCTCCCGTATGCCCAATATACGACATTGGCTTTTCTGCTCTATACCGTGCAACATGGTCAAGAGCGCTACTTTAACAACCAATTGCGGCGCGCCTTGATCCCTTATCTACCCGCCGATCTATTGGCATTGCTGTTAGCCGAACAAAATCGGCTGGAAAATTCCGATTGTATCGAAGCGTTGTGCCAATTCACGCGCTATTTTGATGCCCGTTATGCGGAACGGATCGCTAAACTCACCTTACAATTTTTAAAGACGATCCATTATGCGGCCACCCGCGTCCGCTTAGCGATACGTTTATTAGAGGCATTGCCCGCTCAACATCGTCAACCCTTGGTTGATCTGATCTTTGAGCAATTGATCGCCGATTTACGTGCGGATCAAAACAATTTCGATTGGCAAAAGTTAACCCCTTATCTCACTTCCGAACAATGGGACACCGTGATCGCAACCCTACAGACGCTTCAAAACGATCGCCCGATCTTGAACTTGTTGAGCTATCTGCCCCATGACTCGCGTAACCGGTTGGCGCGCTGGTTCTATGAGCAACGCTTGACCGACTCCTTGATCCGTCAAGATGACAAATGGACGGCGATCTTCCCGTTTTTATCCCCTGAAGATGCGACCACTTTGGCCGATCGTTTAGCACAATTAGGACGTTGGGATCTCTTGGCCACGTTGATACGTGACTTACCGGATCACGCAATCGGATCGCAAGTCGCACGACTCGTCCAGTTTTTCCGTGAAACCCAACGTTGGAGCTTTAAGATGTGGGCGGAGGTCTTGCCCTATTTGCCGGACGCGGATCTCACCGCTTTGATTGAGGATCACATCCACACGCAAGACGACCTCACCCAAGCGTTGATCTGGTCAAGTTTGATCACCCGTTTTGAGGGTTTGGATCATATCCAACGGGCGCGGGAAGGGTTGCACCTAAAGTTGACTTCCAAGCAAATATTAGACTATCTGCAAACGATCCGGCGTGGTTTGCAACAGCACTCGCTCAAAGGCTATGAAGGTTTATTGCCGTTGTGCGTTGAGTTGTTAGAGGCCTTACACGAACGCGGCGAGTCGATTCACCGTGAACTCACCCAATTTATTGAGATCTTGAGCGATGAAACGTTGATCGAACGGTGGTTAACGTTAGCGCTTCAAATGCCGGAAAAGGTGATCGACAACGGGGTCAAGCGTATCCGTTTGAACTTGATCGACGCTTTGTTAGAGCGCGATCGGGATGCGATCACCTTATCCCCCGCGATCTACAGCCGATTATACGCGGCCTTGGATCACTTTCAGCTGAAAGATGAGGACTTTTATCGCACGGCGATCAAGGTCTATGTTGGTTTGCCCGCTGATCAACAAACACAGATCACCCGCGATCTCCTCAAAAGTTCGGAGGTATGGCGGATCTGGTGGATTCAGCGGATCGCGCCCACCGTGAGTCCAGCGTTGTTATCTGAGTGCATCCGATCCGCGTTAACCTTGCCCTTGGATGATTTTAGCGACTCCAAAGGCGGGGTGTATTGGAACACCAACGGCAAACTCTCGATGATCGTAGAACTGCTCAAAAATCCACATGCGCCCGCGCATCTGCTCACCGAGTTAAAGTCCGCTCAAATCGCGTGGACGGTGATCACCGATGCGAGTCGTTCGTTGATCTTGGATGTGTACGCTTATGGCATCGACAACCTGAAACAAAATTTCTTTCAGGGGCGAGTCACCCCGTCCACCGAAAACCGCTTTTTTGATCAAGGGGTGTCTCAGGCGGTGATCGCCTCGGTGGTCGATGAGATCGAAACGATCATGCGGTGGCAGTGGCTTTAATGGTCAAATCATCCGATTAGCGCGATAATAGACCTATTCAATCATCACCGAGTGAGTTTTATGTCATGAGTGACGACTTCTTTTCCCAACAACAGATCGAAGGCGATGTGCGTGGCGGGAACGTCAACATCGGCGGGACACAAAATATCACCCACCTGATGATCCATGGTGGGGCGCGCTACGATCCGCAAAAACCGCCGTTTATGGCTGCGCCGTTGAAGGGCGATTTTATCCCACGCGCTGAAATCGGCAAGGTGATCGGCGCATTACTGAAAAGCGATCAGCCCCGTGCCGCGTTGACCGGAAAATGGGCGTTACGTGGGGCGGGCGGGTATGGCAAGACCACTTGCGCGCAAGCGGTGTGTTATGATCCGAGCATTCGGGCAAAATTCAGCGGCGGGGTGTTATGGGTGCAGTTGAGCGAGACCCCGCCCGATCCCAAGGCGCAATTGTTGGGCTTGTTATATCTCTTGACGGGTAGCGCCCCCGATTCGATCGCCACCGAAGCACTGAAAACGGCGTTGAATGCGGCATTGCGCGATCGTCCGGTGTTATTGGTGGTCGATGATCTGTGGGAAGCGCATCACCTGAACCCGTTTTTATTGGATTGCACGCTCCTGATCACCACGCGCAACCGCAAGACCTTACCGCAAGACACCGACACGCACGTCATCGATGCCATGGATGAAGGGGACTCGTTAGCCTTACTCGGTTGGAATTTGGAATCCCTGTGGCAAGCGACTCCGGTGAGCGCGGAATTGAGCGCCTTGGCCGAACGACTCGGCCATTGGACACTCTTGTTACAATTGGTGAACAAGGCGCTGATCACAGAAGTTGGTGACGGTCAAACGCTCTCCGATGCGATCCGGTATATCCATGAGATGCTTACCCGCTATGGCTTGACCGCATTTGATGACCCGCATAATCAGGCGCAACGCGATCAGGCCGTCAAGGCCACCGTGCAAGCGAGTCTGAACCGATTAAAGCCGGATCAGCAAGATCGTTTCACACAATTGGCGATCTTCCCAGAAGACACCGACCTCCCGTTCGCGGCCTTGACGCGGTGTTGGGGATCAGATGAATTTGAGAGCGGGCGCTTATGCCGACGCTTAGCCGATCTCGCCCTGTTACGCGATCTGGATCTGGGAGACAAGACGATCCG
>JALOOG010000190.1 GCA_025454525.1 Anaerolineae bacterium
AAGGGATCGCGATTTATCCCCATGCAGCCACGTTAGCGACGATCCAAGACAAGTTGATGCAAAAACAACGGTTTGCGGCCGCTGATTTAGCCGTGCCGGCCTTTCGCGGGGTAAATGATCCTGCCGATGTGATCGCGGCCGCGCAAGATTTTGGCTATCCACTGGTGTTAAAAGCGCGCTACGGGGGTTACGATGGCTACGGGAATGCGACGCTACATCATGCTGATGATCTTCCGACGGCATGGGCTAAGTTAGCCGATCGGCCACCGGGGGTGATGGTCGAGCAGTTTGTCCCGTTCATCGCGGAGTTGGCGGTCATCGTATTACGCAGCCGTGATGGTGAGATCCGGACTTATCCAGTCGTCGAAACTGTGCAACAAAACCATATTTGTCATGTGGTGCGCGCCCCAGCCACGCTCTCTCCTGAAACCTTGCAAAGCGCGTTGACACTCGCCCGTCAAGCGGTGGAATTGTTAGACGGGGTGGGCGTGTTCGGAGTCGAATTGTTCTTACTTGCAGACGGACGGGTATTGCTGAATGAGATCGCCCCACGCCCTCATAACTCCGGTCATTACACGATCGAAGCGTGCATCACCTCACAATTTGAAAATCACTTGCGCGCAGTGTTAGGGTTGCCACTGGGATCCACCGAATTACGCGCCCCGGCTGCGGTCATGGTCAACTTGTTAGGGGCGCGCAATGGGCCGATCGATCCGTGGGGGATTCGGGCAGCTTTAGCGACTCCCGGCGTTCATCTGCACCTTTATGGCAAACGTGAGGTGCGAGTCGGCCGCAAAATGGGACATATCACCGTGTTGGGCGAGTCGGTAGACGCAGCTGAAGCGATCGCCCGCAAGGCCGCAACCGAGATCACCCTATAACAGATCCACCGGATCAATCTCGGCATACCACCCGCGCACCGGATCGATCTCATTCAATAAATGGACGGGATCAGGGCTACGGATCAACAAATGCCAACGATATTGATCGTGTAGACGGGTGAAAAAGCATGGGGCGGGGCCGATGATCTCCGTCCCGGTGAGACCGCGCTCTTCGATGCGTTGGATCAAGAATTGTGCGGCGCGTTGGGCCTCATCGCGGGCCTTGGCTTCACGGGGGTGTTGGAACAAGATCCGTGCGAGACGGCGATACGGGGGATAGCCCAACCCGCGCCGATAATGGAGTTCTTGGGTATAAAAGCCGGTGTAATCGTGTTGGGCGGCCGCTTTGATCACGTAATGGTTGGGTTGATAGCTCTGTAGGATCACTTGGCCGCCTAACAAGCCACGTCCGGCCCGGCCGGCGACTTGGGTCAACAGTTGAAAAGCACGCTCACCGGCCCGAAAATCCGGCAAATTTAAGCCAATATCAGCGCTGATCACCCCAACTAACGTCACCCGTGGCAGATCGAGTCCTTTAGCGACCAATTGTGTCCCGACCATGACCTCAAATTCATGGCGCAAGAAGCGGGTGAGGATCAAGTCATGGACTTCAGGTCGTGAGGCGGTATCGGAGTCCCAACGCACGACACGCGCTTTTGGGAACAGCTTGGCGATCTCCGCTTCGACTTGTTGCGTCCCTGCGCCGAAAAAGCGAATCCGAGTCGATTTACAATTCGGGCAAATGGCCGGCGTGGGGGCTTCATTGCCACAATGATGACATTTAAGCGAGGCACTGTATTGATGATAGGTCAACGGGGTATCACAGCGATCACAGCGCGAGACATAACCGCAATCCCGACAAAAGACATAGGTCGCCGCGCCGCGCCGATTCATCAACAAGATGGCTTGTTCACCGCGTTTGAGGGTATTCTGTAAGGCGGTGGTCAAGGCACGGCTAAAGATCGACAGATGTCCCGCTTTCAATTCGGCCCGCATATCGATCACGGTCACGGGGGGCAATTCGATCATCAACGCTTCGGGCGAGTCGTCCTCATGATAACGTGGGATCAAGCCTTCACGTTCCCCCTGTTCGGTGATGCGGAGACGATGCCCCATGATGCGCTCTGGGAGATGCAGATAACGCAAGCGATCGGCGGGGTCTTGGGCGCGATGAAAGGTGGTTAGATCGGGTGTGGCGCTCCCTAAGATCAGCGTGCCTTGGGCGCGTCGCATCATCTCTTCGGCGATCGTGCGTGTGTCATAATGTGGGCTGGCAAAATTTTTGTAGCTATCGTCGTGTTCTTCATCAACACAGATGCAGCCTACCTCTGGCAAGGGGGCAAATAACGCAGATCGTGTGCCAACGATCACCTTGATCAAGCCTTCACGGGCGCGCCTCCAAGTGTCATAGAGTTCGCCTTCGCTCAAACGGCTGTGGATTACGGCCACTTGTCCGGGAAAACGGGCTGCGACCCGTCGGATCGTTTGTGCGGTGAGCGCGATCTCCGGCACCAAAAAGATCGCTTGACGGCCTTGTGCGATCGTCGCCCCGATCGCACGTAAGTAGATCTCGGTTTTCCCGCTGCCTGTCACCCCATGTAATAAAAACGCGCCTGTCGGATCGGTGCGAATGATCTCCCAGACTCCTTGCTGACCCGCGCTCAATTTAGGCGGTGCAACAGGGACAAAATCGCGTTCGGCTAACGAATCGCGCCAAGTTTGTTTTTCGCCCAAGTGGATCAACTCTAGTGCTGCGAGTCGTTTGAGAATGTTGACATTCGCGCCCGTCTGAGCATAGATCCACCCGACATCGATCGGCGCTTTTTCCCGTGCTAACACCCGTAACACGGCCAGATCGGTCTCGCCCTTGCGGAGTCGCAAGAGCTGATCATCCACTTGTTCCGGCGGGATCGCTAAGCGCACCCGATCGCCTTCGATCGCGATCAAACTGGGATCTTCCTCGAATAAGCGTTGTAAGGTGGCCTTAGTGCTGTTCACGAGGGCTTGTTTGACGGTGAGATCGGGTGGGTGGGACGCGATCCGCTCTAAGAGATCGGCGCGGCGTGATTTTTGTCCCAAGAAGCGCCGGACTTCGTTGATCATCGACGGGTGGATCGCGATCATCGCCGTTTGGATCACTTGGGGGCGCACGCCGGGTGGGGATAAGATCGGTTCAGCCTCGATCACGCCGGCCGCGCTCAAAGTTTTTACCACTTTTTCGAGGTGTTCGTCTTTGACAGAAGTCCGTAATTGTCGTAATCGGATCGATCCGCGGCGTTCCAAAGCGGTGATCACCTGCTGCTCCACTGGATGATCGCGGGGGCCGGGTTGGCGCAAAGTGAGCAGGAGGTCATTGTGTCCGGTGAGTCCGGTGGGCAGAAATAACCAGACACACAAGCCGATCGGCGCGAAATAGGTTGCGCTGATCCAACGGGCAAGCGCAAGTTGTGCAGGAGTCATGACCGGATCGGGATCAAGGCGGGCCTCAATGGGCTTGGTTTTTTCGATCGGCGCGGTCTCGGTGATCGCGATCACGATCGCGGGTTGCATCCCGGTGCGAAAGCTCACCCGAACTAAATGGCCCACTGTGAGCGTCATTTCCGCCGGAATGTGATAATGAAAGGTCTGATTGACTGGTGTATTGAGCGCAACTTCTGCGTACATTGCATCCCTTATCCCGCTAACCGCATGACGAGTATATCACAGAACATACGTCCTAGTTTAGAGGTGAAAAAAAGGTTCTGTTAAAAGTTTTGACACTGGGAATATCAGAGGGAGAACAGAAGTAATCTCAGAAAAATATCCCATCCATGGAGACGGAGCAGCCCATGCCACGCAGTCCAGTACCCTCCCCATGCCTAGATGAGGGCTAGAGTGGGGTCGGACGCAAGGAACTTTCCTATACCTACGGAGAAAAACCCTTTATGGCAAGTTCCGGTCGTTTGAAAATCTTAACACAATTAGGAACAATTGAGCATTGCAATTTTGATCGTAAATTTCGACAATCTACGGCGGCATACCCTTTGCTCACTATTTCTAAGGAGAATCTATGCGTAAGTACAGCGTTTTGTCCCTTTTGTTGTTACTGGCGTTGCTGACGCAAATCAGCATGGCGCAAGGCGAAAATGTGGTACGCGCCATCTGGAATCAAGACGTGTTTGTGGTAATCAACATTAGCGACGGCGGTGTCGATCTGTCAGAGCTATCGTTTGAAGGCGCGAATGGCGCGATCTTAGCGGAAAATTGGGTGATGGCCGTAGATCCGAATACCACCGAATCTTACAGCTTAACCAATGTACGCCCGGGATCATGTTTGATCGCCTATCGTAGCGGTAGCACGCCCACCCCACCCACTACCGTGACCTGCACCCGCACGATCGGCGAGTTTGAAGTCACCAACTTAGATGATGTGATCTGGACAGTCGATCGTGGGACGTTCACCCCTGTGTTAGCCGGGGCCGAAGGGACTTCATGTGACACCGTGAACCGTACTGCTTGCGATGTTCAAGCTAATCCCCAAGATACCAATGTGATCACCGAAGACGATCAACCTGAAGAAGTGGTGATCAAGGCGATTTGGAATGATGATATTTTTGTCCTGATCAATAGCAGTGGTTTCGGCGTGGATCTCTCGGAGTTAAGCCTCGAAAGCGTTAATACCGACGGCGCGATCACCCCGGATCTGTGGGTGTTACAAGTGGATGAAGAAACCACCCTTTCGTATGATCTTGACAATGTGCGCCCCGGTTCGTGCTTGATCGCTTACTTAGGCGAAACGGGCGCAGAAACCGAAATGCCCGAATTACCGGAAAATGTGGACTGCACGCGCACGATCGCGATCTTCACGGCCGAAAATCCAGAGGATCAAGTGTGGGTGTTGGAATCAGGTGGTTTTACCCCCGTGGTGGATGGCGTAGAAGGTGAAGTTTGCGAATACGGCACGACCACCGACTGCGACATTACCGTCCCGAATGCTGAAATCGTAGACCCGAACGCCACTGAAGAACCAGAAGCGACCGATAGCGGCGCGCCCGTGCGCGTGTTATGGACGGATGATATCTTGGTGGTGATCAACATCAGCGATGAAGGCGTGGATCTGAGCGGATTGTCACTAGAAGCAACCAATGGTGGCGGCGTGATCGATGCCGATAACTGGGTTTTAGAAGTTGACGCAGAGACAACCCTCTCTTATAGCTTGACCGATGTCCGTCCAGGATCGTGCTTGGTGGCGTACCTCGGTGCTGAAGGCGCGGGAACAGTACAACCGGAATTGCCTGAAGGTGTCGAATGCACCCGCGTGATCGGGCGCTTCACCGCGGCGAATCTTGCCGATCTGGTGTGGAGTGTTGAATCCGCTGGTTTTACCCCTGTGGTTGAAGGTGTGGAAAACGAAGCTTGCGACATTGTGAACTCCTCGCGTTGTGACGTAAACCTCCCCTGATCAAGGATCGCCTTTTTCGATCATTGCAGAGCTACTCCGCTTATGTTTGAGCAGATATTTAGAGGGGATAACCAGTAACCTCAGAAAAATATCCCGCCAAGGAAGGCGGATCAGCCTACCCCACGCGTGCCAATTCCCTCCCATGCATGGGTGAGGGCTAGGGTGGGGTTGGACGCAAGAAACTTTCCTAAGATTACAGAGACATCATGTTCTTATTCTGACCCTCCTCCTAAAGTTCACTTTCGCAACTTCGCATCGCTCAAGTGCGTACAAAGATCGAATGCGTGGTGTTGCGCCTTTTGACGCAATCACCTACTATGGCGTTGATCGTCATTACCTAAGAGGAGTCCAACGGTATGAAAAAGTTCTTGTTTGTCTTGGTGTTATTGCTGTTATCGGTGCAAGGGTTATTTGCCCAAACAGAGGTCAATGCGTTTGAGGCCGCACAATATTTCCCTTCAGAAACCGCGTTTTTCGCCGCTGTGCGCTTAGATGACCCTTACATCGATCAATTGGATGGCGTGATCAACTTCGTCGCCACTGGCTTAAACGATTTTGGAGTACCGAACTTGACGATCCGTCAAGCGTTGCAAATGAGCGGTTTTCCTTTCGACACCGATACCCTGTTAGCGGTGTTAGGGGATTACGCCGCGGTCGGTATCACCCTGTTAGAGGACAATAACCCTGATCCCAACCTAACCTATTTTGTCATTCAGTTAGCTGATCCCGAAGGCGCTCGCCAACTCTTGCGCGAAAACTTACCGATGGCCGAAGAAACCGACACCGGTTTTGTGCTAGGCGAGGCGGCCTTCAACTTGACGGACGATCTGTTGATCATCTCTGACTCTAGCGCCAACCTCACCACTTTACCCACCGACACCTTAGCCAATGATCCCGACTTCCAAAACGCTTTAGGTAAATTACCCGCTCCCGGCTACAACGTCGGCGCGTATGTCAACTTGAATCGTCTGCCCCAAGTCCCGAATGAATTAGGCGCGCTACTCACCGCTTATAGCGCCGCCGGAAATGCGATCTTCGGCCTCACAATCCTTGATAATCGCACCTATGTGATCGATCAAGCCGTGATCGGCGCAGAGACATCCCCGATGACCGCCACCGCTATTGATCCGGATTTTGCCCGTTTGATCCCGTCGGATGCAGATCTCTATGTGCAGGCAACTGATTTTACCGCCCTCTATAACACGTTGTTCACCGAGATCGAACGTTTGCAATCCTTACAAGCGGAAATTGACGGCACGACTCCCCCGAATCAACCCGATCCCCGTGAACAAATTGAAGCCGGTCTCGCTATGGCTGGGATCGATCTCGAACAGGATATTTTGAGCTGGACGACCGGTGAATATGCCGCCTTCACCCGCCTAGATACGGCTGCAATCGTCGCCGATCTCTTAGAAAATCCGAATAGGATCGACCTCAACGGGCGTTTTGACTTTGGTTTGTTGATCGAAGCGACCAACGCGCAAGCCGCCCAAAATTTCAGCGGTAAGATCGGTTTATTGTTGCAACAGGCCGCGCAATCCAACCCGCAACCTGATGTTACCGTGAGCAGTGAGACGATCGAAGGCCTCACCGTGACTCAAGTGAGTGTGCAAGCGCCCTTAGGGACAGATCAAACCCCGCTTAATCTTGATGTGGTGATCGGAGCAAACGAGGATGTGTTCTTTATCGCCACTTTAGACGCGGTGACGACTCTACTCACCGGGGGCGAGTCGTTAGCCGATACATCAGAATATCAATCGGCGCTTACTTATGCGCTCCCGAATCCGACCACCTTCTGGTATACCACCGGTGAAGGCTTGATCACGCTCGCCGCAGGCAACGTCCTAACGTTAGCGCTGACAGGCCCCGCAATTGATAACGTATTTGATGAGATTGTCGATGATCTCGCTCAACCCGGTTCGACTCCGATGCCACGTCCGACTCCGATGCCCACGGCGGCTCCTAACGTTGAAGAAAACGCGCAAATCGTCGAGGCGTTGAATTATTTTGTCGATAACCTCGAACACTCCACTATCAGCACCGCGATCGATGATGACGGCACATTCCTGCTCCGGTTAAGCCTGAGCTTGCGCGCCCGTTAACCCCAATTCTGATAGGGCGAATCAACCGATTCGCCCTATAATAGAGGTTCACTTGTCCGATCCTTTCGATAGAAAGATAAGCTGAACCATGAACGATCCCAAATATCACCTTGATACCCTTGCGATCCATGCGGGACAACCTCCCGATCCGGTCACCGGGGCGATCATGACTCCGATCTATCAGACTTCGACCTATGTCCAAGCCGCACCAGCAGAGCATAAAGGTTATGAATACAGCCGCACCGATAACCCGACCCGCACTGCCTTACAAGAATGTGTGGCCGCGTTAGAAGGTGGTCAATATGGACTCGCCTTTGCCAGTGGCTTGGCCGCGATTGACACGATCATGCGCTTGTTTAACCCCGGCGATCATGTGATCGTCGGTAACGATGTTTATGGTGGCACATATCGCCTGTTTGAGCGCGTCTATCGGCGTTATGGACTCACCTTTAGCTGGGTGGATCTGGCTGATCTAGACAGTGTGCGTGCGGCGATCCGTCCAGAAACGCGCTTGTTATGGTTAGAAACACCCACGAATCCGATGATGCGATTGGCCGATATTGCCGGGTTAGTCGAAACGGTGCGCGGACATCCGATCTTAGTAGCGGTTGATAGCACCTTTTGTAGTCCGGCGATCCAGCAACCGCTCCGACTGGGTGCGGACATCGTGATGCACAGCAGCACCAAATACCTCGGTGGGCATAGCGATGCCGTCGGTGGCGTGATCGCGCTGAATAACGAGGAGATCTACACGCAACTAAAATTTTTACAGAATGCGGTGGGGGCGGTGCCGGGGCCCATGGATTGTTTCTTGGTCTTGCGTGGACTGAAAACCTTAGGTGTACGGATCGAACGTCATAGCCAAAATGCGCTTCAGATCGCTCAATTTTTAGAGGATCATCCGGCCGTGCAACAGGTGATCTATCCGGGATTAGAGAGTCACCCGCAATATGCTTTAGCGCGTCAACAGATGCGTTTCCCCGGCGGCATGATCAGCATCCTCTTAGACACACCTGAAGCCGGCCGCCGCATGGTAACTCGCACCAAGTTATTCGCCCTTGCCGAAAGCCTTGGCGGAGTCGAAAGTTTGATCGAACACCCCTACAGCATGACTCACGCCAGCACGGCGACCAGTGACATCGCTGTGCCGAAAACGTTGGTGCGTCTTAGTGTTGGGATCGAAAACGTAGAGGATTTATTGAATGATCTTCGCGAGGCGTTAAGCTAACCACCATGGCCGATACCCTACAAACCCCTTTGAACTTATTCGATTATGAGCGTATGGCCGCTGCCCGCCTTGATCCGATGGTCTACGGTTATTACGTTGGCGGGGCCAACGATGAGATCACCTTGCGCGAAAATCGGGAGTCCTTTAATCGCATCAGCTTGCGTCCGCGGATGATGGTGGATGTCGGTGAGCGCGATCTGTCCACTGTGATCTTAGGCCAACGTTACGCCACACCGATCATCACCGCGCCGATGGCCTTTATCGCCTTGGCACATCCCGACGGAGAGCGTGGAGTCGCCCGTGCTGCCGGATCGTTGGGCATCCCGATGACGCTTAGCACCATGGCCACGACTTCAATTGAAGATGTGGCGGCCGAACGGGCGGGTCCTTTGTGGTTTCAATTGTATGTGTATAAAGACCGTGGCATCACCCGTTGGTTAGTCGAACGCGCCGAAACAGCCGGTTATGAGGCCCTCGTGGTGACGGTCGATAGCCCACTCTTGGGCAAACGGGAACGCGATGTCCGCAATCAATTTCACCTACCAGAAGGATACACCGCCGCTAATCTCAACGATCCGTCTTATCGACGGGTAAGCGCAGTCGATCAAGGATCGGGTTTAGCGTCGTATATCGCCTCGCTTTATGATCCGGCGTTGACTTGGAAAGACCTTGAATGGTTTGCCTCGATCACCAAAATGCCGATCTGGGTTAAGGGGATCTTGCGCGGGGATGATGCACAGCGGGCGGTGGATCATGGCGCATCTGGGATTGTGGTTTCCAATCATGGCGGCCGCCAATTAGACACCGCAATCGCGGGTATCACGGCCTTGCCAGAAGTGATCGCGGCCGTCAATGGACGGGTGGATGTCTTATTAGACGGTGGGATTCGACGTGGCACAGATATTCTCAAGGCGTTGGCTTTTGGTGCCTGTGGCGTGATGATCGGCCGTCCGATCCTTTGGGGATTAGCGGTAAATGGAGAACAAGGCGTGCGTGATATTTTAACGATCTTACGTGCCGAATTAGAGTTAGCGATGGCCTTATGCGGCGCACCCACCGTGAATGAGATCACCCCGGATCTGATCGTCTGAGGTGACATCCGCTAGGACACATCGTAGGGGTGAACCTGGGTGTTTGCCCCTACTCTCCGCGTAATCACTCTGAAAATACCGTAAAAATTTTCCCAAAGAGTCCTTTGGAGTTTGATGTCGGTTATAGAAATGAGCGCATAATTTTCCCTAAGTCATATTATTGAGTTTTCGCTTAAAATTTACAGATAGGGTATGATAGAAAGGCAATTATACAATCTTGAAGTCCCTAGTTTATAAAATCCAATGAGGTAAAGAAACACGCTGATGACCACCGAAACGTATCCACCCCCACCGACAGGGTATCGTCCAGCCTATCGTTTTACTTATCCCTTGTTGATTCTCAATATCGTTGGCTTGGCCTTGTTGATCGCTTGTGTAATCGTGTTGACCGCGTGGCTCAACCAAAATGGCATCGCCTTTAGCATCATCGCCTTAGACATCAGCGAGATCGTGATCTTGTTGGCGGCGTTGGTGATCGTGGTGGTGATCCACGAGTTGTTACACGGACTCGCCTATCGTCTCATGGGGTATCAGGTCACTTATGGCTTTTCGCTCAAATTGGGGGCAGCATATGCGGCCGCGTTTAACCAATTTCAAAAACGTTGGCATAACATCGTCGCCGCTTTAACTCCGTTGATCGTGATCACCGCGATCTGTTTACCGTTGTTGACCCATGTGCCACGGGTGGGCGTGGTGTTTTTATTTGGTGCATTGATCATGAACACAGCCGGGGCAGTTGGCGATATGTATGTCACCTATCGCCTCTGGCGATTGCCGAAAGGATCGTTACTCATGGACATCAGCCTTGAGCAGTTTTTGATCTATGAGCCGGACACGACCACGCAATAGGATCACGACGAAAGGATACCTCTACCTCTATGCACGACTCACTTGATCTAGACGCTTTACAACGACAAGCGCAGCGGTTTTTACGGCTGGTGAGGCTGACAAAACACTTAGGGAATTGGTTAGATATCGGATTTGTCTCGTTGCTCATGGTTTTGATCCTCTTCGGGAGGAGCTGGTTTGAGAATGCGACCCAATTTACGATCGTTTTTTTCGCGTTGGCAACCCCTTCTATCATCTTACGGTTTGTTGTCGCGTTCTATTTGGGAATCGGCGGAGTCCAACGGGTTAATCGCTACAAACCGGACTTTGTACAAACAGCGCGGTGGAATGAGTTGATCGTATTCTTGGTCATCACCATTTATGGCCTTGTCTGTATGTTCATAGTGTCTCAGGCATTTTATACCAATCCATTGATCGCGCCTTTGCCCGCAATTTTACTTATCTTACCGAGCATTTTAAGGTGGAGCTATAGGCGTTTTTACGGTTGGGTGCAGAAAAATTTACCTCAAAGCTTAGAGCGAGTGCGCTTTTTGTTGCCTTACAACTACATTTTGACCAATATGCACTTGGTCACTCAGACTCATCAAGGCGCTTATCGGGAGGTGGCTGAAGCACAACGGGCGATTTTAAGCGGACGTTTTGTGCTGAGTTGGAATTACATTAGCTTCGAGTTGAACAACTATGCCTATACATTGATCGAATTGGGACGACATGATGAAGCGATCCCCTTGTTAGAGGCCGCTTTGCGGATTAATCCTGCCTTGGGTCCGGCGTATAGCACCTTAGCCTACTCCTACTTGAAGCGGGAGATCGAATTAGAGCGCGCTGAACAGTTGATCAAGCATGATTTGACCTATAGCTCTTCGGAATCACCCATATTGTACAGTCTTGCCTTAGCACAACAGGCGTATGTGGCGGCCCTGTTAAAACGTTTGGATCAAGTGGAAGAGCCGTTTGAACTCGCGCAAGATTACGCGGCTAAGGCAGATCCCGCTAATGCAGCGGGTGTTTATTGGCGTTTAGGGGAGACCGCACGAGTCTTAGGAGATCCGATCCGTGCTTATGATCTATATTCCCGCACGATCGAAACCGATCCCAGCACGATCTACGCGCAACAGGCGCGTGAACAATTAACGACGATCTTGCTTTAAGCGCTGTGATTCGCAAGGAGCTAAAATGCGCGACTCACTTGATCTAGACGCTTTACAACGGCAATCAGAACAGATGTT
>JALOOG010000007.1 GCA_025454525.1 Anaerolineae bacterium
ATCACAACGTGTCCAGATGCGTTATAACGTTGCCAGTGGCACGTATGTCCCGTTGATTGACCCGATCACGACCCAACCGTTATCCGTCACCTTGAACCGCTCGGATGTGGTACAAATCCGCGTGCTGTTCTGGAGTCGGAATACGACGGGCCGTGCCTACTTCGATGACATCAGCTTGGTGCGCTCACCTGCTGCCCCGCTGATCCCGATGCCCTAGTTTTTTTTAGGGTGTTTGATCCCCGCTGATATACAATCAGCGGGGATTTTTTTCGTTTTAAATGTTGCAAAGGAAATTAAGCAATGCTTCAAACTTTGTTCCGACCGACTTCGATCGCTCCGTTGGTCTACCTCCGGATCGCATTTGGGGTGATCATGACTTGGGAAGTCTATCGCTACTTTGATTATGGTTGGATCAAGCGTTACTACATCGATCCCCAATTTTTTTTCACCTACTACGGCTTTGATTGGATTCAGCCATGGCCGGGGGACGGCATGTACTGGCATTTTTACCTGATGGGTGCGTTAGCGATCTGTATCGCGATTGGTTTTGCTTATCGCTTGGTGATGCCTCTGTTTTTTCTCGCGTTTACCTATGTGTTTCTGTTGGATCAAACCAATTATCTAAACCATTTTTACCTAATCAGCTTGATCAGCCTGTTGTTGTGTTTTGTGCCAGCACATCGCGCTTTTTCGATCGATGCACGTTTACATCCGTCCATTCGATCAAAGGTTGCGCCTGCATGGGCGGTTTATTTGATTCCCGCGCAAATTGCGATCGTCTATATTTTCGGCGGGATCGCAAAACTCAACGGGGATTGGTTGCAAGGTGAACCGATGCGAATATGGTTATCTGAACGCACCGATTTTCCAATCATCGGGCGCTGGTTTACCGAAGAATGGATGGTTTACCTCTTTAGCTATGGCGGGTTGTTTATTGATCTATTCGTCGTGCCGTTGATTTTATGGCGGCGTACCCGTTGGTTTGCGGTGACGATCTTACTCTCATTTCACCTGCTCAACATGCAGCTTTTTTCGATCGGGATCTTCCCATGGTTTATGATCGCGACGACTCCACTATTTTTCCCACCGCATTGGTTTGAGCGGATCGCTTATTTCCGACGGCCAGAAGTTTTACCAACTTTTCGCGTATCGCGGGTGATCTTTGCAGGTTTAGCGCTGTATTTTGCCGTTCAGATTGCGCTCCCGTTGCGTCATTTTTTCTATCCGGGCGATGTCAATTGGACGGAAGAGGGTCATACCTTCGCTTGGCACATGAAGCTACGCGATAAAGCGGGTGAGGCTAATTTTACCGTTTATGATCCCGTAAGTGATCGCACATGGGCGATCGATCGTTCGGAATTTTTGACCCGTCGCCAATCCCGTGAGATCTCCGGTCATCCCGATATGATCTTGTTATTTGCACATTATCTCGCCGATCTTTGGCATTCTAACGGTTTTCCACAAGCCGAAGTGTATGTTGAAGCGCAAATTTCACTTAATGGGCGCGCTCCACAATGGATGATCGATCCGAATGTCGATCTCGCGCAAGTCTCACGCGATTTAGCGCCCGCCGCTTGGATTTTGCCATTGTATGAACCGCTCAACCGTGACACGATCATCGTTGACCAATAACCAAAGGAGCGTGTATGACGATCACCCTGTTACAACACAAACGGATCGTGTTAGCCGTTACGGGGAGCATTGCCGTTTATAAAGCGGTTGACCTTGCGAGTAAATTAACCCAAGCGGGTGCGGTTGTAGATGTGATCATGACCGAAAGCGCACAAAAGTTTGTCACCCCGCTCACTTTTCAATCGGTCACTGGGCGATCGGTCTATACCGATCTCTGGCAAACCGATCACGCCGGAGGTTTACCGACACATATCGCGCATGTTGGGTTAGGGGAAGGGGCGGATCTGTTAGCGGTGATCCCAGCAACCGCGCACACGATCGCAAAATTAGCGGCGGGGATGTCCGATGATCTGCTCACGGTGACGGCGTTAGCGGCGCGGTGTCCGTTGATCTTTGCGCCGGCCATGGACGGCGGGATGTATCAACACGCCGCGACTCAACATAACCTGCGGACATTGGTTGAGCGTGGCGCGATCTTGATCGAACCCGAAACCGGGCGTTTTGCCTCTGGCCTGATTGGACAAGGACGCTTACCAGAGACTCCGACCTTAATCGGTGCGATTCGGCGGGCCTTAGCGCGTCAAGGCGCGTTAGCAGGTCAAAAAGTGGTGGTGACAGCGGGCGGCACACGCGAAGCGATCGATCCGGTGCGCTTTGTGTCGAATCATTCTAGCGGCAAACAAGGCTACGCGATCGCACAAGCGGCCTTAGACGCGGGAGCCGAAGTGAGTTTGATCAGCACGATCCAAAGTTTACCCGTTCCGATCGGCGCAACTTTGATTCCGGTCAATTCGGCGCAAGAAATGCTCAACGCGGTACTCACAGAAAGCGCGCAAGCGGACATCTTGATCATGGCGGCGGCCGTGGCTGATTTTCGACCAGAGACGATCGCCGATCAAAAGATCAAAAAAACCGATGAGACCCGCGGATTAACCCTAAACCTCACCCGCAATCCGGATATTTTGCAGACGGTCAAACAGGGACGAGAAGAGAGCGGATTCCCGCGCATCGTGGTCGGTTTTGCGGCGGAGAGTGAAAACCTAGTGGCGAATGCACAATCTAAGTTAGCCCGTAAAGGGCTTGATTTTTTGGTGGGCAATGACATTAGCGCGTCGGATGCAGGGTTTGCAGTTGATACCAATCGCGTGATCTTGCTCTCAAAAGCGGGTGAACCGGAGACTTTGCCGCTGATGAGTAAAACTGAAGTAGGTGAATATTTGATCGATCGGATTGCGCGCTACACAGCGATCGATCGTTAGATTATAATGCGCTCCGTTTTGGAAGCGACTTGGAGCGGGATCTCATGACGGTTTTAGATGATACGCAACCTAGACGGCCGGCGAATTTTCCCCCGTCTGTAGAACAGATTCCCCCACCTAATGACGGCGCGCCGGGGTGCGGGGTGTGGGGATGTTTAGGTGCAATGGCGGTCTTATTTGCATTGATTGTGGTTGGCTTGGCGGCCGCAGCAGGGTGGACAACCGGACAACGCGATTTTTTGGTGCGTGCGACTGGGACAAAACAAGCTGATCTGGTTAATCAGATCGTGCAGATAAGTACCGATGTCGCGAATGGCAATGTGGCGATCGTCGATATTCGCTTACGCTACCTGGCCACACAAACACCGGGCGTTGCTCAACTCCCACAATTAAATCAAACCGGAACGGCGCTTTTTCTCACACGCCAACCGACCCTTACACCAACACCCACCTTAACCCCTGAAGCGACTCCCACCGCTACGGTAGAAGTGACCGCCGAAGCGGTGATCCCAACCGCGGATCAAGGCGGAATTAACCTCACCGTCACTTTAGACGATGCCCAAAGAGCGATCGCCGAAGGCCGCTATGATGACGCGATCGAATTATTAGATGTGGTTATCGACAGTGATCCGAATTTTCAACGGGATCGGGTGCGTGCGTTGATGTTAGACACCTTAAACACCCATGCGTTGAATCTATTCCGATCCGGGGATGAGACCACTTTAGGGCGTGCGATCTTTTTAGCCAATCGTGCGGAAGAATTTGGTACGGTGGACGGGAATGTGCAGTATGAGGCTTATATCGCCGGCTTGTACTTACAGGCCAAAGCCACGATCCGCACCAATGATTTTACTGGCAGCATTCGGGTACTCACCGAGATCTACAATCAAACACCGAATTATCTGGACGTAGCGACCTTGCTGATGAGCCAATATATCGCTTATGGTGATGCGTTAGTGGCAGGTGGGCAAGCGTGTAGCGCGATCAGCCAGTATGACCTTGCGATCAACATGGGGAGCGGTAGCGCACCGGGGAAACGCACCGCTGCACAAACCGCGTGCGATCTCTCGCTCACAGGAACACCCGCTTTTTCCGGAACCCCGGCTGCAAGTCAACCTGCGCCGATCGGTCAGCCGTAAGGGTTTCTCATACTTCCCTTATGGCTAGTTCATTTGAAGCTTAGCCGTCCTTTTTAAAGTAATGTTAAGTAAGCGAGTCAGGTCGGGTTGTGTTGATCCCTCTTGAGTGGTACGAATGTGTCGAACCTGACTCGCGGGCAAATGGAATTTAAAACCATAAGCCCTTCCCTCTAGAAGCGGTCTGTGTGTTCCCCCCTCACACAGATCGCTTTTTTATTTTATTCCCGTCTTATGCCCGTCTTGTCTGTGATCTCCGGCGTAACAGCGCCCGTAAAAGACGCACATACGGCGACCAATTTCGTTCACCAAGCGGCTTAATCCCTAGATTGGCTGTGGCCACATCTAACGAGTCTTCGATCAGCGCGTCATGCAACGGCCGAAACACCAACGGCCACGAAAAGAGCGCCGGCCCGCGTGTGTTCATCTCTAATACATGCTCTAAGCGCGTCTCATCGGGATTGATTGGATGAATATAATAAGCGTGTGTGCCGTGAAAACCGCGTGGCGCGGTGAACCGAAATACAATGCACTCGTTAGGGGTATAACTTTCGACCACGTAACGGATTGGGCCATGCCCACCGATCGCACCTGTCGCTAAGGGGCGATCAAAACGCATCGCCGGCCACCATTGATGCGACCACAGACGATCCTCACTTGAAGCGAGTGAAGCGATTAACGCGCCTAATTGTGCTGGCGTGGCCTTCAGTGTACGGTGGTGAACATTACGGATATAGACCATGTGACACCTCTTAATCCTAAACTTGATACGCACCTTCTGGCATATCATGGTTACATTCAGTATAACTCTGAAAAAATCGGATGTAAACTTATACTCTACTAACTTGACCCTACATCAGATCGGTCTGTTTCTCCGATGTATTGAGCGTACAATAAGGGGCAAATTGGACTCCCCTATCAAAGGATTTTGAAGCAGATGACCGGAAAATATTTTGAAGAACTCGAAGTTGGCCAAGTGATCCGCCACACCCTAGGACGCACCTTGACCGAAACGGATAACGTGTTGTTTAGCAGCATGACCATGAACACCCAACCGCTCCACATTAACGCCGATTATGCGGCTAAAACGGAATTTGGCCGCTGTCTGATCAACGGGATTTTTACGCTAGGGGTGGTGGTTGGGATCACCGTCACTGAATTGACCGCGGGGACGATCGTCGCTAACTTAGGTTATGAAACGATCAAACACCCGCATCCAATGTTTGCAGGCGATACGTTATATGTCGAAACCGAGATCCTTGATAAACGCGAGAGCAAGAGTCGTCCTAACACGGGTGTGATCACCATGAAACACCAAGGCCGCAATCAAGACGGCGTGATCTGCATTGAAGTCACACGGAGCGCGTTGTTTTTATTCCGTCCTCAGAGTTGAATGAGTTTTTATGGGTGAGATCATCGCGATTCGCTACACTTCATGCTTAACATCCTCGCATCACCTTAGAATAGGAGCTTAACGAGATGCCCACCATTCACCTGAAAGACGGCACTTCTTTTGAGGCAGAACACGGACAAAGATTGATTCTCGCCTTGGTCGATCATGAAGTCGATATTTTGCATCGTTGCGGCGGTAACGCGAAATGCACAACTTGCCGCGTCGTGATTCATCAAGGCGAACCCGATCGCATGACCGTGGCCGAATACAATAAACTCGCCGAAAAAGAAAATTTGTTAGGCGTGGTACGCTTAAGTTGTCAAATTCCATGCAATAGTCACATGCTGGTTGAACCGCTGATGACCCTCGCTAACAGTGGCCTTGATGACCCCGGCGGTCGGCCGGCGGATCAAATCACGCCGGAGGCCGAGTGGCGTGATGCGCCCCTTAAGAGCTAAACAAAACCAGTGGAATAGCGATCTATTCCACTGGTTTCATTTTGACTCAGGTTAGTGACGGGTATCACTCTCATGAGAACTGGTAGGGGGTACGGGGGGCATTCCCCCCGTGCCGGTGGTGGGCGGAGGACGGCGATAACGATCATCCGGTACAGGTAACGACCGCCGCGTGCGAAATGCGCTGAAATAGATCACCAAACCGACGATCGTCATAAACACCACGGCCACGAATGCCCCTAACGCCGCCCAAACAATCCGTAACACCGCGTCTTCCGTGTCCACCGTTTCAGCGATCGGGGCGACGCTTCCAGTATTCAAACCCGGGATCGATTGCGCGCCAAATTCCATGACATCCGCCAATTGATCCGCGTTGACGACATCCGTCATAAAATTCGGAGTCGTGGCTACATACGCTGCGCTGATCACTTCGATCGAATATTGGCCCGGTTGCAATCCTTCAAAACAGATCAAACCGCGATCTAAGGTGGGTGAATTATCCAATAACGCACTCGCGATCACGATGCCGCTCACATCCAACAGATTCGCACTAATGCCGCCGCGTAAGGTGAACTCATTCACCTCACGTACACCATTGCCATTGAGATCTTCAAAGGCGCGCACGCAAAATTGGCCCGTCGCTTGCGCGAAAGTTGGGGTAAGGGCAATTAGGAAGATCAGCACCGCTAAGCATTTGTTCATTGTGTCATCCTTTTTGGCCTAACGCCGTCTTAACAACAAGGCCGTGGTGATCCCAACTAAAATCACAAAACCCGCTAACCCAAACACGATCAGTCCGAGGTTTTGTATCAAGGGATTGGTGATGCTTCCGGCGGGATCTTCAACGACTTGGGGGGCCTCTGCCTCATCTTCAGCAGCATCCGCAGGCGGCACAACCGCAACTGCCACGCCTTGCGCCGCCCCGAAAACGGCATTCACCGGTTTGTCGCTGACTCGGACATTTAACCGGAGTTGCGCCGCCGTTGTCAACCCATAGCCGTCCGGCGGAGTCGCGGCCGCAATGTAATCACCGGGCGCGAGTTCCTCGAAACAATGCGGTTCAGAGCTGCCGTCGGTTGGATAGGTTTCGACAGTTGCACCCTCCAAACTCAGGGCGATCGTACCACCCGCTAACAGACCTTCCCCTTGTTCGCGGATGCGATTCTGATTGCTATCATCAAACATCAACACACAGACTCCGGTGATCGGATCAGCGCTTTGATCGCGTTGTGCGACTTCTGTCACAGGGGCCGGCGGTGCATCCGTCACCGTCGCCACAACTTGGGGAGTCGCGGTCGGTTGCGCTTGCGAAACTTCGGTAGCAGCTGCACGCGATTCCGTTGCGTTTTCCGTCGCTTCCGGCGTGGAAACCGTCGGAGAAGCGGTAGGATTATTGGTCTCATTGGTTGCGGCCGGCGCATCACCCGCTGGTGTGCGTGTGGGACTAGCGCCACTGCTTCCACCGGACGGCGCGGGCGCGATCAACAAACGTTGACCGATCTGCAAAAAGCGACCGCTGCTCAAATTATTCAGGCGTAAAATTTCGTCATTGGTGGTGCGATAGGCCACCGCGATCGCGCTTAAGGTATCGCCCGGTTGCACCACATGCACAACCGATCCGTCAGATTGCGGGGGTTGTGGCACGACAAACGAGGCTAAGGCCGGAGTCGGCACAACGGGGGTATTGGTTGGCGCGGCCGTGCCGGGTGTCCCCGCAGGCGCAGTCCCACCGCCTCCACCGACACTTAAGGTCGCATCATCCCAATAGATCCCGTTGGGATTTTCGGGGGCGCTTTGAGTCGCATATAAAAACAAGGTGACTTGCGTGCCGGTTGCCGTCGCATCGACCGTCGCTTGCACCCAACCGTCGTCATTCGTCACCCAACCCGACCAGATGATCCCACCAGAAAGCGGATTGGTGCCGCCTGTAGGATCAATCCCGATGCGGAATTGCCCGCCCGGGGTTTGTTGACCCGACTCGCCGCGTTCCATAAATCCGCGGGCCGTCCCACGCACATTGGCTTTATCCGGCACAGCCACCGTTTGAAAAACCGCGGTGGTAAAGGTCGAAAAACCGCGTGCGATATGAAATGAACGCGCCCCATCAATTTTAAATAGTCCGGTGTGCGGGAATCCCGTCGGAATCCGGTTACGCCACACTTCATCCCCGGCTGTGGGCAATTGCGCCCAACCACTCCACGCGGGCGGTACGTCAAAATTAGTCCCGTCTTGCGGATCCGAAACCACCCGTTTGTAATCCCCGACCGCTTCAAAGCTTGGATCTTGTAATAGATTCCCTTGCGCGCTCACCGGAATACTTACGCTGAAGGTAAGCCCCATCAAGACGATCACGGCAATCCATAGTTTATTCATCGGCATCTCATTAACTCCACGATACATGATCGCACGGAAGCGCTGTTAAAAAGTAAATAAGCGCGGCGCGATTGTATAACATACGCTAGAGGGGAGTCAACCGATACCGTTAACAGCGTAGGGAAATCGGTGGTTTGGGCCTGTCAAGACAAGCCCATCGATCGGTAGCATCAGGCAAAAGTCGGGACAAGATTCCGATACGGGAGATAAGCTTGCACCCACTCTTGATCGTACTTTTGGATAAATTCTTCGGCCTTTTCGACCAGATCGCGATTACCGACAAAGAAGGGGACTCGTTGATGTAACTTATGCGGCTGAATATCCAATATATCGCCGACTCCATCGGAAGCATAGCCCCCGGCCTGTTGCGCCAAAAATGCTAGGGCTTGCGCCTCATACATCAACCGCAATTTGCCATAGGGTTTGCTCCGATAGAAAAAATCCCCCGGATAGACAAATACCCCACCGCACAACAAATTCCGATGAAAATCCGACACCAATGAGCCGATGTAACGGTGCGAGAGCGGTTTTCGCCCTTCGCCATAAATCCCTTGCAACCATTTTACATACTGTTTAACCCCTGGTGTCCAATATTTTTCGTTGCCATGGTTGGCGCTGTAATATTTCTGTTCATTGGGGACACGCATATTCGGGTGACTCAAGAAAAACTCACCGACGCTGTTATCTAAGGTAAAACCATGCACGCCTTGTCCGGTGCTATACACCAACATCGTACTTGACCCGTAGAT
Source organism: Anaerolineae bacterium (assembly GCA_025454525.1). Classification (GTDB taxonomy): domain Bacteria; phylum Chloroflexota; class Anaerolineae; order Aggregatilineales; family Phototrophicaceae; genus JALOOG01. The sequence continues at coordinate 8,998 of JALOOG010000007.1, forward strand.
CACATAACCGGCCGCGGCCAAGCTCCGCCCCGGTTGCAAAATATCTTCCATCGTGCCATAGACTCCGCTAGAGACTTTGCGGTGGATCGCAAAAATCGTACCCACAGACACGTTAACATCAATGTTGGAGGATCCATCTAACGGATCGTAAAGTAGTACATATTTTCCGGTGTCATAATGGGGTGGGATCGCTAAAATGTCGTCATGTTCTTCCGAAGCCATTGCACACAACCGCCCGGTGTGATCGTTGATTTTGAACAAGATCTCATCGGCAAACAGATCTAACTTTTGTTGGCGCTCCCCATGCACATTAACTTGGTTGGTCGCCCCTAAAATATCGGCGAGTCCGGCGCGATTGGTCTCACGCGAGATAAATTTAGCGGCGAGTGCGATGTCATACAGCAAATTGGTAAAAATGCCCGTCGCATCTGGGTACTGTTTTTGTTGATCAAGAATATGCCGTTCAATGGTGACTATTTTTGACATCTCTAAATCCCTCTTTAACTTTGGTTGTTTTGCACTAGTTTACCTGATTTCAATTGTGCATATAGCCCAATTCCGATTCAGACTCACGACATTCTTATCCACCCTCTATAATAGGCGCGTTTTACCAGAATGACATGAGAGGACTGTTATGCAATTTGCAATTGATCACCGACTTTTGGCAGGTGCGACCCTATCCGATCAATTTACCTTAGCACGGGATCTAGGGTTTAGTGGGATTCAACTCTCCTTTGATCAGCATTTCGGGGATCATCTATCCGAGATCACCGCGGCCTTAGCTCAAAGCGGTTTACGGGTCTCCGCGATCAGCATGGGACATACCCACTTGATCCACCCGGAATACGCGGTACGCGAACAGGCCTTAGTGCAGATGCGACAAGCGATGAGCGCGGCGGTTGATCTGGAGGCGCAAGGGGTGTTATTCAAGCCATTTTATGCCGCCGGGCCGGTCTTACCCGATCTACATCCTTATAAATCATCGATCGAATTAGAAGCGGAACTGTTGATCACGCAATTACGTGCGACCTTGTGTGATCTCGCTTATGCGCTTGGCACAGAATTGTTGTTACAACCGATCAGCCATGAAGAAACGCATCTGATTCGCCGAGTCGAACAGGCCGCGCTTGTCTGTAAGCGCTTAGACCATCACCCTCATCTGAAAATTGCCGCGAATTTTTATCACATGCACCGGGAAGGCGAAACAATCGCGGAGACTTTAGCGCAACACAGTACCTTGATCGGGTATCTCCATGCGACCGATAGCGGCCATCAACTGCCCGGCCAAGGTGATCTCGATTTTCACGGAATCGGAGCGGCGTTGACGGCGATCAATTATCAGGGGTGGATCACCTATGAATGTGCGTTAAGGGAACAGAGTCTAGAGGACATCTGCACCCAACTTCCGGTGAGTTTGCGCGTTTGGAACTGATTTATAACCAATTTCGACCCAAACTCAAACGCCAGCGTAGGGCAATCATCCATACAAACGCCTTGAGGTGACATAGAATCGGAGTTACATCGATCGGACACACAACAAGGAAAAATCGCTATGTATCGCCTCACATTTGCTTTTTTATTGGGGTGGTTGCTCTTGGTTGCTCAACCGACCCCCGCCCAAACTACCGTTTTTGGGACGGTGGTTAATGCCGATACGCTTAATGTTCGTACCGCCCCAACGACCAGCGCCGGGGTGATCGCGGTGATCCATCGCGGCTTTTCGTATCCCGTGATCGGACGCACCGCCGATAATGGATGGTGGTTATTGGCGCTTTCGCCCACCAATACCATCACCGGGTGGGCCTTCGGCGGCTATCTTTCGGTCATCAATGCGAATGCCGTGCCAGTGATTACCCCGCCCGCCGCGACTCCCGCGAACCTCTCAATGGGGACGGTAAACACCGACGGCCTCAATATCCGTCACACCCCCGATCCCTACAACGGAGTGATCTTGGCTGTAGCCAATTCGGGCCAGATCTACCGCGTGATCGGTCGCAATAACGCCCTGCCCCGTTGGTGGCAAATCCAACTCCCAGATCAACGGGTGGGTTGGGTCAATGGACGTTATTTGGCCGTCACCAATACCGGACTCGTCCCTGTGACAGATCAAACCACCCCGACTCCGATCGTTGCTACCGGGATCATCGTCAACTGTTCCTTTTTGAACGTGCGTACCGCGCCGAATCCGTATGTTCAAAATGTGATCACCATGGTTGCGCGGGGTCAAAGTTTCCGGGTGGTCGGGCGCAGTTGGAATAATTGGTGGCAAGTAGATTTAGGCAATGGGATTCTCGGTTGGGTGAACGGGCGTTATCTGCAAGTCACCAACGGTCATCAGGTCCCCTACACAGCATAATTGATCAAAAACAGGGCGCGAGTGATTACGCCCTGTTTTTTTTTACCGCTGATCTGAACGCTTAACGCATCGCCGCGCTCAACGTATTACAGGCCCGACATTCCCCATTACGCACGATTGAGAAACCCGCTTGTGGATCGCCGCCATAATTGGTGAAGTCCACATTCCAGATGATCATCAAGCGCACCCGTCCACCTTGACGAGCAGCACGCACTGCTCCGGCTAACCATTCGGCTTGCTCTTGCGCGCTAGTGTCCGCCGCCCATTCAAATCCGGGTGGCAATGGCCCAAAACCTTCCGGTGATAAATAGCCTAATTCGGTGAAACACAACGGCCGTGACGGGAATGTCCCCCCGTACAATTCAACCATGGTTGGGTAATAGCGCGTATAATGCGACGAATTGCCACGCGGATCACCACTACGGGCCGTCGGAGGCACAATGCCCTCGTTATAGTGAATACCGACGCAATCCATCACATTTGCCGCACCTGCATCGCGCATTTGACGGATAAACACGTTGTCATCACACCCGCTGCCTTGACACGTCCCTCCGAAAAATCCGGTCGGCGCAGGCGCGCCACTGATCACGATCACATTCGGATTCGCCGCTTTGATCGCTTGATAAGCGGCGCGTAACATCTGGGTATAATTCCCGCCGTTGATCTGACCGGCCGGCCATTCCCGATCGATGTTCGGTTCATTCCACACTTCGATCGCATCTGGCCCTAACCGTGCCACTTCGCCTAAGAAATTGGCAAAATCTTGATAATACTGGGTAGGATTTTCTGCCAATTGGTTTTTATCGCCCACGATGCCCAACAAAATCCGGAAACCGCGACTCCGGGCGGCATCAATCGCGCCTTGGGCGATGTTCGCTCCGTCACCCCGATTCCAACGGACTTGAATCTTAGCCCACGTCATGCCGGCCGCACGCATTTGATCAGGATACGAGAATCCGGCCACATGACCGCCTAATTGAAAGCCCGTTAATCCACTGGTGGGCGGAGGCGGTGGAATCGGCGTGCCAGGAGGCGGCACGACCACCCCGCCACCGGGGATGATCAAGCGTTGACCGACAAAAATCCGGTTGATATTGACGATCCCATTCGCCGACGCAATCGCACCGACTGAAGTCCCGAAACGTTGCGCGATCCGTCCTAAGGTATCCCCCGGTTGCACAATGTATACTCCGCCACTCCCAGGATCACCAGGGGGTTGTGTGGGTGGAATCGTGCCACCACTTACGGGGATGACCAACCGTTGACCCGCATAGATCAAGTTAGGATTCGAGAGTCCATTGGCAGCGACGATCGCAGCGACGCTGGTATTATACCGTAAGGCGATCCGAAACAGCGTTTCACCGCGTTGGACGACATGGATCACCGTGTTGGCAGCGGCCTCTTGCGCGGTAACGACCGGAGTTAGAGTCGCACTCACGCTGAAACCGATCACCAAGAACGCGAGTAACAACATGAGTCGTTTCATGGTTTTTTTCTCACCTTTGCCTAAACCTATATCGATTTAACATAGTGTAGCATCTAACCGCAAAACCCGCCCTTGAGCGAAACCGACGATTTCCCTACGCCCGTTTTAAATCGGTAAGAATCAGGTTGCTTCTAGGTACGAATTTTCCTCAGCATTTTGGCTACCATACGGTTTAAATCTTTTAGTAATAAAGATGTTTAAAAAATTCATATTTTTATTTCAAATAACCTGTTCTGGCCGGGTTTTCAAGTTGAATCGCTAAGAATGTTCCTTTTTCTTTAAGGTAATGAGGCGCAATTGGTGTTAAGATTGCCGCCTGTGACGAAAGTTGAGGTAGGCATGAAGTTAGCGGTTCTTTCCGATATTCACGGCAACTTGATCGCTTTAGAAGCGGTTCTCGCAGATCTCGCGCAAGAATCCGGTATCGATCAAACTTGGTGTTTAGGCGATCTAGCGGTATTTGGCCCACGTCCGGCGGAATGTATTCAGCGGATTAAAGCGCTTAATGTGGAAAATGAAGGGAAAACTTTTCGTGTGATCGGGGGCAACACCGATCGTTACTTGGTGACAGGTGAACGTTACCCTTTGCCCGCGCTAAAAGAGGCGGAAGGACTCGCGCAACGAGTTCATGACCTCACGATTCGCGATACGATCCATAATTGGAATCTTGGGCGCTTAAGCTGGGAAGAGTACGAATTTTTAGCCAAGATTCGCGGCCATGAGTTATATCAAATGGTTAATGGTTATGGGGTGGTGATCGGTTATCATGCGGTGCCGGGAGACGATGAGCCGATGTTACGCCCAGATACACCGGATGAGCAGGCCCGCGATTATCTCTTAGATCGTGAGGGTTGTTTAGCGATCGGCGGTCATACGCATGTGCAGATGGATCGCCAACTCGGGCCTTGGCGGGCGATCAATGTGGGCAGTGTCGGCTTATCGTGGCAATACCCCGGTATGGCCCAATACGCCGTGATTGTGATCCAAGAGGGTCAAGTGACGATCGATCTCCGCAATATCCCCTATGATGTTGAGGCGTGTATTGCGGATCTGTATGCCGTCGATCACCCCGCTCCAACTTGGTTTATCGAGAAAATTCGCCCGCAACCGAAAGACAGCTAATCTATGCGTCAAGAACAATTGTTGAAAGAACTCTCCGGTGAACAAGCTTACGGCGTGTTGTTAATGGTGCAGATGGACGGTGTACCAGAAACCTTGCAATTGGTGGTCGTCACCACTGAATACGACGCACAAGCGGGCGGTTTACGGGATAAGGGGCGTTATGTGATCCGTGCGATCGGTGTGCAGGAGCATCGTGTGAGTGTGGGGGTATTTGGATCACTCACTTTCCACGAGGATCACCCATTGCTTTACCAATACAATCAAACCCCAGTAGGCTTGTTCTTTCGCGGTCAAGCGGCGGATGCGAACGCGCTCATGGTCGACTTTTTGCAAGCCTATGCCAGCACGTTCGGGTTATGGCGACAGATCCCGACTTATCTCAACACCACCAAGCCGTTGTTAAGCATCTTGGGATCATCGGGTGATCTGATCGGTGAAATGCCAAAACCCTTAGCCGACCGTTTAACCAAAGTATTTGATCAGCATCAATTGGAACACAAACTTGTCCAAGGTCAAACGCCGTTGGCATCCGATGAACATGGGCGTTCGCAATTGATGAAGGCGTTGGTGATCGATCAATCGTACATTGTGGCGATGGATTTTACCGTCGAAACCCTCGGAAAAATTTAATTTTACACACATTGGAGCTGTTTTTATGGAAATTAAAGGCTTAACCGCATTAGTCACCGGGGGCGCATCTGGTTTAGGGGGTGCGACCGCCGCCCGACTCGCGACTCATGGTGCGAATGTCGTGATCGTCGATTTGAACGAAAGCACTGGACAAGCCCATGCTGATAGTTTAGGCGATCATGTCCGGTTTGTACGTGCGGATGTGTCCAATGAGGAACAGATACAAGCAGCGATTCAGACCGCTGTAAGCACTTTCGGCGGGTTACACGTCTTGGTCAATTGCGCGGGGATTGGTGCGGCCCTCAAGACGATCGGCAAAGAAGGCGCGCACCCGTTGGATGTGTTTGAACGGGTGATCCGCGTCAACTTGATTGGCACATTTAACTGTATTCGCTTGGCCGCGCAAGTAATGAGTGAAAATGAACCGAATGCCGGTGGAGAACGCGGGGTGATCATCAATACCGCATCCGTCGCAGCGTTTGATGGTCAAGTTGGACAAGCGGCTTATTCAGCGTCTAAAGGTGGGATCGTAGGCATGACCCTGCCGATCGCACGCGATCTCTCGCGCAATGGGATTCGGGTGGTGACGATCGCGCCGGGGCTATTTGATACCCCGTTATTGGCGGGTTTACCAGAACCGGCCCGTCTCTCGTTAGGTCAACAAGTGCCGTTTCCTTCGCGTTTAGGGGATCCGGCCGAATACGCCCAATTGGCGCAAGCGATCATCGAAAATGCGATGCTCAATGGCGAGACGATCCGTTTAGACGGCGCGATCCGTATGGCCCCACGCTAAAGACTTACCCAAAAGAGGCGCGATCTTATGCGCCTCTTTTGATTCACGTTTTAGGATGCGACTGGACGTAAGACAAGGTTCAAACGCAATTCCACCGTATCCCCCACATTGGCCAAAAATGCCAGATCCGGAATCGTGATGCCATAATCGGCATAAGTGACTGTCCCGATCCCAACTGCGGTCACTTCCGTTTCAGATACCGGAGTCACCGTCACATTAAACGTGACCGGACGGGTATTGCCGATCAGGGTAAAATCACCCGTCACCTCGATCTCAAACGATTGACCGATCGTGACCGTTTCGGGAAAACCAGAGACTGAAGTCGGGACAAAATCGCTAAACTCGTTTTGGGGTTGCGCGGTTTGCAAGATGATCCCACGGATCGCCCGATCGCGATCCGGGCTATCGGTGCGAAGCGTCCGCATATTGATGCGAATCGTGCCAAGCTCAGAAGCGGAGGGGTTGTTGAAGTCAATAAACGCCTGACCGCCCACCTCGCTAGTACGGCCGATCACATCCACCGGCACGCCGCGTAATTCTTCATAAATCTCAAATTCCACCGAAGACTCGGCGGGTTGAATTTCAAATAACACACTTTGCGACGCTTCTTCTGTACCTGTAGCGCCCGCTTGCGTGGCCACTACTTCCGGTGTGCGATCTAAAGTCGGTGCGGTGAGCGTCTCGGATGCTTCTCCACTTCCCCCGATTAACACAAAAGCGGCGTAACCTGCCGCGCCGATCACAAAGACTAGTGCTACTAACGTAACTAAAATGGTGGTATTACGTCTCGCCATTAAAAAAACCTCCGTTACTGTGAATGGTGACGCTATGAACATAACGGAGGTTTTCGAGACTTGGACGGGTTCTCAGAAAGCTCTAAGTCTACGGTTCAGGGGTAACAGCCGGTTCCATAGGTTCAGCATCCGACGCTAAGCTCATGGGGGTGATCTCATCACCCGTGATCGAAACGCCACTCAAGCTAAGTACCGATCCTTCTCCGGTCATGTAGGATGCCCCCACAGTCACAAATAGATCGCCGTCGCCATTGGCCGCCACACCATACGGATAGCTTAATCCTTCCGCGATCACGGTGATCTCATCCGATGCAACCTGTACGACGCGGCCGCTTGTTTCGCCCCATCCGGCGTTCGGATTAAACACACCAAATTCCACCGCGTACACCAGATTATCGACCACCAATAGATCGACCACGGCCGTAAGGCCTTCATAGGTTTCTAGCAACTCACCTTCAGCGCTGTAACGTTCGACTCGTGATCCGCCTTCTGGGAACGGATAACCGATCAAGAAGCTGATCAACACCTCTCCGTCCGCATTCACCGCAACAGAAGTCGGTACGGGGTTATCCACCCATGAGGCAAACGGCACGAGATCGGTTTCTTCTGTCCACGAATACACGGTGTTACCGCCCGCGTCCACGATATACACCACACCATCCGATGAAGCGGTAACATCCACCACGTTCGAGTCGATCCAAGGCGCACCGCCGATCTCATCCCCGGCCGGGTTATTGGTCGCTTCAAACAGGCCGACATCGATCGTCACTTCGGCTTCCCAAGTTTCCCAGTTCAGTTTGAGGACCGAATTGATGTTTTCGGTCTCGCTTGCGCCGTTGCCGATCGCCACCCATAACCCATCTTCTGCTGGATAGACGCTATGCGCGCCCAAAATTTCGCCATTCAACGAGTCAAGACTGGGCAAACCTTCTACCAAGCGTTCCGCGCTACCATCGGGACGGATCGCTACGATCGTCGCAGTATCACCACTTTTAGCCGGCCCAAATGGCCCTTCAACATCCAGATCACCGCCGCGTCCCGCTTCTACGACGTAGAGCGTCCCATCATCTCCAAAAGCGAGATGACGCGGGTTGTTTAGTCCGGTAAGGATCGATGCGGAATCGGACTCTTGCGCGAAAGCAGGTACGATTAACAATATTACTAAGATTATCAGTACAAATAGTTGTTGTACCCTTTGCATTTTTGACCTCCTTGGTCGTGTAAGTGCCGTCGATGTTTTTGCACTTCAAACATGAAACGTTTAAAACCCCGCCGATGGATTTGTTTAATTTATCCAAAATCCCCTCAATTGAATTGCGCGTAAGACTCACACTCGTTACAATCTGTCCTTAGGTAAACTCATTACAGATTTCTGTGATGACTTTGCAGTTGAATATCTACAGGAGATTTTTATGTCGAAGAAACTTTTGCTGGTGCTTTTGTTAATCGTTTCCGTCGTCGGCTTCGTGTTCGCACAAGACGCGACTGAAGAACCGATGATGGAAATGGCCTGCCCCGAAGGGGAAGCAACCGTGACCGTTGCGGCGGGCGCGGTCGGAATCGAGTTAGAACTCGCTCAAGAAGCCGCCCAACGCTACATGGAAATGTGTCCGAATATTACCGTTGAAGTGTTAGAAACCCCCGATCTGGCAACGGATCGCTTGGGCCTCTACTTGCAATTCTTGGAAGCGGAAAGCCCCGATGTTGATGTCTACCAAATCGATGTGATCTGGCCTGGTATCCTCGCCGAACACATGATCGACCTCACCCCCTATGTGAGCGAAGAAGTCCTCGCCTCACACTTCCCGGCGATTGTTCAAAACAACACCGTGGACGGCCAATTGGTGGGTATCCCATGGTTCACCGATGCGGGTCTGCTCTATTACCGTTCGGATCTGTTGGAAAAATATAGCCTCGAAGTCCCCACCACTTGGGATGAACTAGAAGCTGCCGCCCAAGCGATCCAAGACGGCGAACGCGCTGAAGGCAATGAAGAATTTTGGGGCTTTGTCTGGCAAGGGAACGCCTACGAAGGTTTGACCTGTGACGCACTTGAATGGCAAGTTTCACACGGCGGCGGCACGATTGTCAGCCCCGAAGGTGAAATTCAAGTGAATAACCCCGAATTTGTGGCCGCGTTGGAACGCGCCGCCGGCTGGGTTGGCACGATCAGCCCCGAAGGTGTAACCGGATATGGTGAAGAAGATGCCCGCGCTGTTTTCCAAGCGGGGAACGCCGCCTTCATGCGTAACTGGCCCTATGCTTACTCATTGGGGAACGCCGAAGATAGCGTGATCGCTGGCAACATCGGCGTAAGCCCGCTGCCCGGCACCGAAAACGGCCCCAACGCCGCCACTCTCGGTGGTTGGCAATTGTCGGTTTCGCGCTACTCTGAAAGCCCAGACGCGGCCGCCTCGGTTGCGCTGTTCTTAGCCTCTGCACCCGAACAAAAAATCCGCGCCATTGAAGCATCCTACAACCCGACGATCATGTCGCTGTATGAAGACCCAGAAGTCCTCGAAGCAGTGCCGTTCTTCGGTAGCTTGTTTGACGTGTTCACCAGCGCCGTAGCGCGTCCGTCTACCGTGACTGCCGAACGCTATAACGACGTGTCGGTATTGTACTTCACCGCTGTTCACTCTGTCCTCACGGGCGAACAAGACGCTCAAACCGCCGTGGAAGATCTCGAAATTGACTTGTTAGATCTGTTGGGCGAAGGCTTTACTGTACCGGGTGAATAACCCTGCCTCGTAGGTGATCTGCTCACCAGAGTGGGCTTACCCCTGTGGGTAAGCCCATTTCTTTTTATGTCTTAAGAGGGAAAATGAAATGGATACTTCACTATCGACAGAACGCAATCAGACCCCTCTGATAGTGGCTTTGATCAGCGGTTTGTTTATCTTGTTAGGGATAGGCGCGTTAGCGTGGTTAGGGTTGAGTATCTACAACGATCCCACCATCGCCGCCGCTCAATCTGCCGAAGGATCAAGCAATGGCTCGGTGATCCTCAGCTTTTTAGATACTTATGGGATTATTTTACCCGTTTTGGTGATCGCTATCGGTCTCTATTTAATCTTTTTGGGGATTCGCATCAATGCCCGTCGGATCACCGCGGCCGTTTGGGGAAAACAAGTTTTACTATGGTTGCTTATTTTAGATGCTTACCTACTTGCTCAAACCCTTGGCAATGAGCTGTCAGCACCGGGGACTTATCAAAATTTTCTTCCGGCCTTACTTCTGCTCATCGGTATCGGTATCGCGGGTCTTGCCAGCTTACAGTGGTTAAATGCCAATGAAACCGCCTTCATCGGCTCTGAAACGCTGTCATCACGTAGCAGCCGAATCGCCTGGAATTTACTGATCCCGACGATCGTGATCTTGATCATCGTAGCAGCGCGTCCATTAGAGCAGACCTTTATCGCCAGTTTGACCGATGAACGCTTCGCCAGCAACCAACCCGTGAATTTTGTCGGTTTCGATAACTATGCCCAACTCTTAGGAGTTCGGATTGACGTTTTGCCGCAATGTGTGGCGGGACAAACGATCGCCGGTTGTCCAGAAGTCTTAGAAACCGATGAAACAGGCGCGCCGATCACCACCTTTCCCCGTGCGCGCAATTACCTTGATCAGTCCTATAGCGATTTACGGTTTCGTGAAGTCAGCATTATCACCCTTCCAAATTCGCAAGTGGTCTTAAGCGCCCGCGATCGCGATTTTATCCAAGCGATCGGCAATACCTTGTATTTCACCCTGTTCTCAGTGAGCTTAGAGCTGCTATTAGGGCTATTTATCGCCTTAGTGATCAATTCCAAATTTCCCGGACGTGGGTTGATGCGCGCCGCGATGTTGGTGCCATGGGCGATCCCAACGGTGGTATCGGCCCGGTTATGGGAGATCATGTTACGAGACAATACCTCCGGCGTGATCAACAGCGCCTTGGTCAATGTGGGGTTATTAGAGCGTCCGTTAGCGTGGTTGACCAACAATGACACCCAAATTATCGCCTTAATCCTTGTCGATGTGTGGAAAACGACCCCATTTATGGCGTTGATCCTATTGGCGGGTCTCCAGATTATCCCCTCTGACATTTATGAAGCGGCGGATGTAGACGGCGCGAGTAAAGTCCGTCAATTCTTTAGCATTACCCTCCCTTTGTTACGTCCCACGATTGCGATCGCCCTAGTCTTCCGTACTCTTGATGCGATCCGCGTGTTTGATGTGTTCCAAGTCTTGTTAGAACGTCGTGCGCTTTCGATGGCCACTTATAACTATGAGACCCTTGTCCAGAGTCAGCAATTCGGTTACGCCTCCGCGATCGGGGTCACAATCTTTATCATCATCCTTGTTTTTACGGTGATTTACGTGAGGGCCTTAGGGGTTAACACCGAATGAACCAATCATCTGAATTTTCGTTACGTAATCTGTTAGGGCGGATCGGCTTCTGGTTTTTGATCTTGTTGATCTTGTTCTATACGCTTTTTCCGTTCTATTGGGCCTTTGTCTCCTCGTTAAAGACTGAAAATGAGGTGTTTCAACCCGCCACATTTTTTCCGGAAAATCCGACGGTGATCAACTATGAAAGCGCATTTCAAAACACCCAGTTTACACAAGGTCTCCTCAACAGCACGATCGTTTCGTCTGTGTCGGTGGGATTAGCCTTAGTAGTGGGATCCTTTGCAGCGTATGCCTTAGGGCGTTTAGAATTTCGCGGAAAGACATTGATGCTCTATGCCGTGTTGGCGATGACCATGTTCCCACAAATTTCGATCTTGTCCGGTCTATTTGAGATCGTGCGAGAAAGTGGCTTATTCGGTCAATTGAGTTCAATGATCCTCACCTACCCGATCATTACCTTGCCGTTTACCGTCTGGACGTTGACCAGTTTCTTTAAGGGATTGCCGGCCGAATTAGAACAGGCCGCTTTGGTAGACGGGGCCAATTTTTTCCAGACGTTTTATCTGATCTTGTTGCCATTGACCGCTCCAGCGTTGGTAACAACCGGGTTGTTAGCGTTTATCTCTGCATGGAATGAATACTTGTTCGCGTTGACCTTTACCACTGTAAATCCCAGCGCACAAACCGTCACCGTGGCGATCGCGCTGTTTAGCGGTCGCATCTCGCGTCAAGAGCCAATCGCGGAAATTATGGCGGCCTCGGTGGTCGTCACCGTTCCGTTGATCATCTTGGTCTTGGTGTTCCAACGTCGGATCGTTGAAGGGTTGACGGCCGGCGCAGTCAAAGGTTAAAAGTTGCCATCAGGGCGCGGCACAAGACCGCGCCCGATGATCTAAGCTGATTTTTCGATGCTCTTACGCAACACATCGATCCGATCTAAAAAGTCCCGGAAGGTGCGTTGTTGTTCGTTATAATGCTTAGAGAGCGCATCTAAACGGCTGAAGATCGGTGTTAACACCTGTGAGCCGTACATCGATAAGCGCGTGCGTTCTTTTTTGGTCAATTCGTTCAATGCTTGCTGATAGCTTTGTTCTAAGCGATCCACCCGCGCATTAAAATCGCGTTTGGTGTCCTCGCTCATCTTGCGATAGTAACGCCATGCCAACGCCCCACCCACTAAGGCCACAGGCGCACCGACCACAAATAACACCGATGTGAGCGCAGTGGCCGTCCCGCCCACTAAATACGCCCCTGGTGCTGCCGCGGCCGCGATGATCGCCACCAATCCGCTGATCGTGGCCAAGACACTGGCCGTAAAGCCATTGATATTGCTTTCAAAAATCGTTTGCATTTCGGTCATCACATCGCCTGTAGAGTAGCTTCTCAACTCACTTTCGGCGATCCGAATCGCCTCTTGCAGGCCTTCGCGTTGTTGTGCGTAAACACCTGCATCCAGCCCACTCACATTCTGTTCTAACAGCTCATGCAATTGATTCAACCGATCGATCACACTCCGCCAATACAACCGACTCTGATCCACAACCGCGTTTACATAGCTGTTGGTCGCGTCGTTAATGTCACGTAAGGCGCTGCCGATCACCATGTCTTGAAAATCCGCTTGCAATTTTTCGCGGTTGGACATGCGTGGCGGGAATTTGAGCGTTAAATGGGTTTCGATGAATTTTGTCCCCCGCTCACGTAGACCTTTATACACTTGATCCACTTGGCCGCGGGCCGCCGCCATTTGACCTTCTAACCCTAGCGATTGTTGTTGTAACTCTTGTTCGATCTGTTTGACACGCGCCGTATCTGCACCGACCAGATTGACCTTGTTTTGCATGTTGTCGTAATAGCGGCGGGTGATCGCGTTGGCAGTTTCCAATTGTGTCAGCAGTTTTTGCTTAGCGGGCGATTCCTCGCTAAACAAGCCGCGCAAGTGAGCGCGCACAGCTTCGATCCCGTGTGAGGCTTCCCCTTGTCCCGTGCGATTCTTGAGCGATTCACGGGCAGATACGGTGAAGATCAACGGGTCAATGTTTAAAAACTCTTTCACTTGGGCCTCAACAAACCGCTTGACTTGGTTCAATTCGGCCGGTTCTAATAGATCGATCTGATTCATCACAAGGATGATCTTTTTGCCGTAGTTTTTGGCCATTTCCAAGTACAGACGTTCCGTTTCAGCAAAGGCCCGTTTCGCCGAAAGCAAAAAGATCACCAGATCGCTCCGATGTAAAAACGACTTAGCGATCGACTCGTGCTTCTGAAAAACGGATCCCGTCCCTGGTGTATCGACGATCGCTACCCCTTGCGCGCCAGTGTTCGGATGCGCCCATTCGCGCAAACCTTCCTCACGAATCATCGGTTTTCGTTGCGGGGTGTCGTTATAGCGGATCAATTCGATCGCTTCGGTGGTGGGGGTGATGCCCATTGGCAACAATTCATCGCCGATCAAGGCGTTCACAAAAGTCGATTTTCCGGCGTTAAATTCCCCGATGATCACCACTAAAAAGAACATTTCGCGTAAGTCTTGTGCCACTTCTAACAACCGTTTACGGTCATCTTGCGCTTGATCGCCCATTTCGGTCAGCGCCATGGCAACATCGGCGATCAAATTGACTTCTTGTTGCCGTAAGGTGTCTACTACCCCGTCAAGTGTGCCAAACATAGCCTCTCTCTTTTCCTAAAATCCTATGGCAAGTTATGTTATGAGCCGATCGGCAAAAAGCTACGCCGGCCCAATCGATTCAACTCCGCTTCGATCTTGGTCATCTCTTGATCGGCCAGTTGTAGGCGATTCAGTTGTTCAGTGTGGATCTGGGTTTGCGCTTCGATCAAACGGGTAAGCGGCGCAACCACATCACGACGCAATTTCATGCCATACTCCACTTGACGATCAGCCGCTTTCGCCAAATTTTCCAAGTAACGGGTTTGCAACTTTAACAGGCGCGTCGTGTATTGATTTTCGAGAATCCGCCCGGCCAATGGCAAGATCAACAGCCCCCCCATTGCCAACCCGATCAAGATGAACAGCATGATCATCAACGCCTCTGGACGATCGCTTAAGATCCCGCTGATCAAGGTGACAAACAGCACGATCAATAAGATCAATTCCCATAGCGCTAAGTACATCAGGGCGTTTCGCACGGTTTGTGTGATCGTATCGGTTTCTACGACTCGTGCTTCGGTTTCGATCACCTCTAACTCCGGGCGGATCTCTTGCAAAGCGCGCCGATCATATTGCAGCGGTGCTTGGATATTGCCGATCACTTTTTCGCGCATGGTGGACGGGAGCGCGTTGATCTCTTTTTGTCCGTACTTCACCAGATCATCAATGTCTTGCAGATCGCGACCTTCTAAGCGTGGCCCGAGTCGATCGCTCACCTGTGACAATTGATCTACAGGTTCAAACACTTTGCGCCGCTCAAATGCCAGACGCACATACGACGGGGCTTGACCGCGCCGCAATAAGCGTGCTAATCCGGTTAATTCCGCGAATCCACGCCCTACTGAAGTCATGGCTTGTGAGATCTGGAAAATATCACGGATCGCCTCACTGCCGCGCATCGTGATCTGACCAAATTTGTCGCTTATTTCGTTGGTGATCTCGCGCACATTTTTATCTTGTTCGCGTTTATGCGCTGCGAGTTGTTGATTCAGGTTCTCTTGAATGCTCTGATATTGATCGAGAACACTCTGATTACTACGCACGGTGCGTAACGCGCCTGTGGTCACATTTTGCGCGATCTGGAGCGGGGTTTGCAATTTTTGTCGCACGACTTCTAGATCGCTCAACTGTTTATCGACATATTCTTCGATCTGATACATGCCACTTTCACGCCAAAGCGCTTCATCGCGTCCACCGTCTTTATAAGCAGCCAGTCCCTGCTTGGATGAAACCAACCAAATTTGCGGTTTATATCCTAAGCGATCCAAGCTTTGGTCTTGCACATAATTTTTAACGGTTTCGGCTTCTTCTGGTGAGATCAAGTCCTTTTGATTGATGATGATGATCACCTTTTTGCCATATTCGCGTAATTTTTGCAGGGACTCCACATTGCGCGAGGTCATCGCTTGCGTGGCTAACATCACCAACAAGACGACATCACTCCGATGCAAAAAGTTGCGTGTCACCTTTTCATGGCGCTGAAACACCGACTCTAAGCCCGGCGTATCAACAAAACTTACCTTTTTCAGCATATTGGACGGATGAAACACGGTATCGACATCCCCACCCGACTCTAAGCGGAGCGGGGTATCGCCCCACCGTAAGATGTTGATCCGATCAGTGGTGGGAACAGGCCCCACCGCCAACAATTCATCTGACCCGATCAGCGCGTTGATCAAGCTGGATTTTCCTGAACTAAACGCACCTACAAACACCATCATAAACGGATGATCGGCATGGAATAACGCATCACGCGCTTGCGACGCGGAGTCTTCATGGAGATTATTGATTCGCGGAAGTACCTCGATCAAGTCGCTGATCAATGTATATTGACGACGACGGATCGCTTCATAATCGTTACGAATTTGATCGACAGCCAAGATTCACTCTTTCTCTGACAGGTAGATCGACTCTATGTTAAAGATTGTATCCTCAAATGCCCCTGCTCTGTAAGTCCGATTTCATCAGTCCTTTATTTTTATCCGGTGGGATTGGTGAACCTCACGAAGATAGCGATTGACTTTGTGGTTCAATTTGAATAGTCATATCCGCGAGATTCAGCACTCCCTATCCGGTGGACTGCTATCGCATTTTGTCTTTTCGTTTTATAACTACAACAGCCTTGTTCACCATGTAAGTGACGATAAACCATGTCATCAGAGTCTTTAACCCAACAGCTACAAATGTTATTAGCGCTTGATCATGCGCGTGATTCAATCCTTCATACGGAAGATCCCGAAGTGATGTTTCGCGCGATCCTCAAATTGCTCAAAACCCAATTTTCCGCCGATGCTTGCGCCATTCTGCTGATCGATGAAGCCGGCCGAGAGGTGGATCTATTGGTCACACTTGGCGCATCAGAGCAGCAAGCCTTACCCTTGTGTTGGCAAGCGGTTCAATTGATCCACCCTGCCCCTTTGCCAGAGGTAGCTTGGACACATACACTCGGTTTACGAGTCAGCCTTAATGATCACGCCTTGGGAAGCATCATCCTCTCCCGTCAAGCACATCCGTTTAGTGCTGACGACAAACATTTATTGACGATCGCCGAAAGTCAGATCGACTCAGCCGTGATTCAAGCCCGGATGATCTGGAAATTGACCCAACGCAACCGGGAATTAGAGGCGATCTACGACATTAATCGCATGGATGACAGCAACACCGGTGAAGATGACTTAATCAACGGATTCACCTCAATTTTGGTGGAATATTTTCAGGCCGATTTATGTATGGTGATCATCTCGCACATCGACACGGGTGAAATGTTGATTCGGGGAGTCGTGGGTAAACACAATTTCCCCTTGAATACCCTCAACGAAATTCGAGATCTCGCCGCGATCATCCAAGTCCCTCAGATCATCCCTTCTCCCGATGATGCGACCGCGTTGATCTTGTTAGCGGCCCCCTTTATCGTAGCAGGCGTGAAGATCGGTGCGATCGTCGTGGGCCGTCAACGGGGCTTCACTCATGCTGATCAACGCTTGATCTATGCCATGATGACTCAAATGGACTCGGCGATCGTGCATAACCGGGTCATGCAACAATTAAATCAGCGCAATAAAGAGCTAGAGGTGATCTATCGCATCGATCACATCCGTGATGATGAAAAAGACTTTGATGCGATGTTACAAAAGACGCTCCGTGAAATTTGTCGCTCTGTGTCTAGCGAAATGGGCTTTTTGATGCTCTATAACGAAAAAGGCAAGGCCTTAGAGCTAAAAGCCTCCACCATTGACGGCTTGTCTTCCTCTCCGGTCTATTATGAGATCATCAGTCGCTACGCCTTGCAAGGGTTACGAACGGGGCAAATGGTCTACTCAAATCGTGTTGAAGGGCCGATCCGATCGATCATCGCGATCCCCTTAATTCTCAACGCTAAGATCATCGGGGTATTCGGCACAGTCAACAGCACCAACTCACGCGGATTCAACGCCGAAGATCGCCGCATGTTGCAAGCGATCACCAGTCAAGTAGACACCGCTGTTTTTGAAGGGCTTGAACGTCGTCGCTTGCGTACCTTGATGAGTCGCTCCGTCGATCCTAAAGTGATCGAATACTTGTTAAGGCATGGCGGTGAAAATATCTTGAGTGGCGATCGGGTGAATATTTCGGTGATCTTTGCCGATCTTCGGGGGTCTACCGAATGGACACAGCGCACCGCGCCAGAAGCATTGGTACAGACCCTAAATCGTTTCTTGGGGCGTATGACCGAGGTGATCTTTGCGAATGGCGGCACATTGGATAAATTCGTCGGGGATCAAGTGATCGCCTTATTTGGTGCGCCTGTGATCATTGAGGATCACGCGGAACGTGCCGTGCGTACCGCTTTTGCGATGCGATCTGCCCACCTAGATTTACAAACCGACTTGCGTGTGCATGGGATCGAATTACCCTCATTAGGGATCGGGGTCAGCACAGGAGAGGTGATCGCGGGGGAAATTGGATCGGCCGTGCGTTCAGATTTTACCGCGATCGGCGGTACAATGAACTTGGCGGCCCGCTTATGCAATTTCGCGCAATCCGAGGACATCTACATCAGTGAAAACACTTACGAGGCCGTCAAACATTTGATTGAAGCCGAACCCGCCGAATCCGTGGCATTAAAAGGGCTTGGTGAGGTGCGTACTTACCAACTGATTAAAATACGAGGCACATGATGAATAGTTCGATCCGCTATGTAAACAACACGCTCTATAGCGATACCACGCCGCTACAAGAGATCGCCGCGCAAGTTGGCACGCCGACCTATGTCTACAGCTTAACGCGCATTATCGCCAACTTGCGCCACCTACAAACCGCCTTTGCCGAATTACGCCCCCATATCCATTACAGCGCCAAGGCGAACGCCAATCTCGCAATTTTACGCGCTTTGATCGGCGCTGGCGCGGGAGTCGATGCCGTCAGTGGCGGTGAGATCCACCGGGCCTTAGCGGCCGGCGCATCCCCTAGCGAGATTGTGTTCGCGGGAGTCGGCAAAACCCCCGATGAGATCCGGTATGCTGTTGAACAGGGAGTCGGTTGGTTTAACATCGAAAATCGCGCCGAATGTGATCTCATCAACGATTTTGCAGAAGATCTCGGTCGTGATCAAATTCAAGTTGCCTTGCGTTTTAACCCAGAAGTGACCGCTAACACTCACCCCTACATCGCTACGGGGCATGGCGGCGCAAAATTTGGACTCACCGCCGAGACGATCACCTCGATTCTGGATCGGAGCGCAGAGTACCCTCACTTGAATTTCAGTGGCATTCATATTCACATCGGTAGCCAATTGCAAGACGTGGAAGCGACCCGTCAAGCGGTGCAAGCCGCGTTAACTTTAATCGCACCTTATCCCAACATCCGCACGATCAACATCGGTGGCGGTTTCCCAGTGGCGTATACTCCGAACACCGATCTACCGACGGCCGCTGATTTTGCCGCGGCCCTACGTCCGCTATTACGCGGTTATGAGTTGATTCTTGAACCCGGCCGATCGATTGTCGCTGATGCGGGGGTGTTATTGACTCGTGTGCTGTACATGAAATATCAAGCCGGCCAAGCTTGGGCGATCGTGGACGGCAGCATGACCGAGTTGATCCGCCCCGCGCTGTACAAAGCGCACCATGAGATCTTGCCGATCCTCAAAAGTGAGACCACGAATCAACGGGTGAGCATTGCCGGCCCCGTGTGTGAGACCGCCGATGTTTTAGGGCGTGATGTCGTCATATCCTATGTGGAGACCGGATCGCTGTTAGCGGTGATGACCACCGGAGCATATGGCATGGTCATGTCTAGCAATTATAACGCCCGACCCCGCCCGGCCGAAGTCGTGACCGATGAACAAGGTTGGCGAATTGTCCGGCGGCGCGAAACGTGGGATGATCTGATCAGTGCCGAACAAGCATAAAAAAACCCGCTTTTTAGCGGGTTGATTTATCTTAAAATGGGTGTGGTGATGACAAGGATCGAACTTGTGACCTCACGATTATGAGTCGTGCGCTCTGGCCGGCTGAGCTACATCACCAGATGATAAAAAATGGGAGGTTTGGACAAGTCGCGGGGGCATGATTCGAACATGCGACCTTTAGGTTATGAGCCTAACGAGCTACCACTGCTCTACCCCGCAAGATAGGTACATCATAGCACCCTTCCCCCCATGCGTCAAGACCAATTTTACCTTTTTATTTTTTTCTCACGGTTGGCAAACGTATGAAGGGAATCAGCCACGCGACTCGCGCCCGATACTGCTCATAAGATTCGCCGTAAGCAGCCACCAAACGCCCTTCTTCGATCAACGATCCTAAGATGAAATAAGCGGCCACTCCCACCGCAAACGCTAAATATCCCTCGGTCATCACCGGCACGGCAAAGATCACCATTAACGAGAACAGATACAACGGATGACGCACGAGTCGATAAATCCCGCCCATTTGTAGCGGCTCATCCGGCAAAGGCAACGGTTCATCTTGAAAATAAGCGATCGCTTGTCGCACCCCCAAGAAACGCCCTAAATCGATCTGCACCAGTGAGATCACCACCCCGATCACGCCGATCCCCTGTACGATCATCAAAAGCATAGGCGCATCGATCGTCCATACCACCTGAGGAAAAGCCACGAATAACAGGTTAATGGGGAACAACGTGATCACCGCGAATAGGTTATACAGCAAACGGTAAAATCCATGATAAGCGCGTTCTCCCATTCGCTTACGGATCAAGGCTTTGGCATTTGTTCCAGCAAGCAAACTATGCACAAGGGCGTATAGAAACAAGGCGAATAAAACTGGTATCATAATCGGGTTTCATTTCAACTAAACAAGGATCGATGAATATGCGCGCAGTAGATCTTATTGCGAAAAAGCGCGATGGGCAAGCGCTCAACTCGGATGAAATTACGTGGTTTGTCCACACTTATGCCAAAGGCGATCTACCCGATTATCAAGCAGCCGCCTTTTTGATGGCCGTCTTTTTGCGCGGGATGACCACCGCTGAAACCGTAAGCCTCACCATGGCCATGGCCCGCTCCGGAGATATGTTGGATCTAAGTGATGTGATCGATTACGCCGTTGATAAACATTCTTCAGGCGGCGTTGGAGATAAAACCTCGCTGATCGTCTTGCCATTGGTTGCATCTTGTGGTGTCACCGTAGCGAAGATGAGTGGACGCGGCTTAGGCCTCACCGGTGGAACCTTGGATAAATTAGAGTCGATTCGCGGTTTTCGCGTCAATCTCACCGAAGCAGAATTTCGCGATCATGCCAAGCGTTATGGATTGGTCTTGGCCGGCCAATCGCATGATCTGGCCCCCGCTGACGGCAAATTTTACGCTTTGCGTGATGTCACCGCTACCGTGCCAAGTTTACCGTTAATCGTCAGTAGCATCATGAGCAAAAAGATCGCGGCCGGTGCCAATGGCATCGTTTTAGATGTCAAGGCAGGCAGTGGCGCATTTATGGAAACCGTCGACCAAGCGCGTGAATTGGCCCAGAGCATGGTTGAGATCGGTCACAACATCGGCCGCGATATGATCGCGGTGGTATCGGATATGAATCAACCCTTAGGATCCGCGGTTGGCAACGCCTTAGAGGTGATCGAGTCCATTGAAGTGTTACAAGATCAACGTGCAGGCGTAGAGGACTTGCGCGAACATTGCCTAGAGATCGCCGCTTACATGCTGAAATTAGCCGGCCGTGGCCGTCAATGGGCCGATCATCAAGATACCCGCGCTCTCTTAGAGCGACAATTGAGCAATGGCGCGGCCTTTGCCAAATTTCGGGAAATGATCAGCGCGCAAGGGGGCGATGTCCGCATGATCGACGATCCTAGACAATTGCCGGGCGCACATCTGATCGAAACCTTATCCGCGGATCGGGACGGCTATATCGCGCAAGTGTCCGCGCATCACATCGCGCAAATGGCCTTTGACTTAGGCGCAGGCCGGGAACGCAAAATTGATCCAATCGATCCCGGCGTGGGTGTGAAAGTCCATGCTAAAGTCGGTGATCCGGTCAAACAAGGGCAACCCTTGATCACCATTTATGCCAATGATCAGGTGAAATTAAGCGAAAGCAAAGCGCATTTTTCACACGCTTTCCAGATCGGCGATCATCCCGTGAATCCACTTCCGCTGTTTTACGACACCATCAGCGCCGTGTAAACACTTGTAGGGCGCAACTATGCGCCCTATGGGTTAGCGATCCGCTCTAAACGCTTGCGAAAATCATCAAATTCACGTTCGAGTCGTTGACGCGCTTCAGAGGTCGCACGTTGCCCTAATTCAAATTGATCTTCCAGCCGATCCGCGAATGTTTTGGGCTTTTTGCGGGTCGCTGAAAATACTAAGGCTAACGCCGCGCCCGTGATCACCCCAAATCCAAAAAAGACCGCGATGAGTGAGGTCAATTCTTTACGCGCTTCTTCTTTGGCCCGGGCTTCGGCTTCTTGACTATAATAGATTCGGCTATTGGTCATTTGGATCGTCTCCTTGATTCAATCCCCAAGATAACGATTGATCTTAAGTCATTCATGGGTTGATTATGGGAAATCGATCAATGTACGGGTTTCACGGTCATACTGATAGCCATAGATCGGTGCGTCTTGCCAAAATCCGCGGTTGAATCGGATCGTGCCGTGTAACCCAGTGTAATCAAGGGTCGTCAACGCTTGTCGCACCTGTTCGCGTGATCGGCCCATGCTGACTTGGGCTGCGATCCCCGTGGCATCATAACCCAACATCGCCAACAATCCCGGCGGATCGACATAGAGATCGCTTTCGATATAGCGTGTGCTGAATGCCGCATCAGGGAATTTTGCGCTAGTGATGATCGTGACTCCGGTGAGATCTTCTCGTAAGCGTGGGAATTGAGCAAGCGCGAGTATCTCACCGCCGATCAATTCCCCTTCATTCTCAACCACATCAATCAGCTCACTCCGACCGGAAACCGTCCACATCTGAGCGCTTTCGGCGTTAGCCAACACAAACACCGTATCGGGTGGATTTTCGACTCCCCAATGCCCGATCACAATGACCGGAAGATCGCCGAAAGCAGCTAATGTTTGTGGATCAGTGGCCGCTAAGCCTGCGACCATGACCACTTGCACCAAGGGGTTACGCCTCAAGGCCTCGGCACGATCGATCGCCGACTCGACTGCTCCGCCGTCATCAATCGGAAACAGTTCAAGGTGAGCTTGTCCGGCATCGCGTAAGGCCAAGCGCGCCGCATATAGCAGATCGTAACCGATTTCGCGGTAACGCCCTTCAAATGGCGCAAGTAATCCGATGCGGATCACAGAAGGCGTGGTTTGCACCGCGCAACCCGTGAACACCATTAAACACCATACCAACAACACCCTAACAGCCATTTTGTAGATGTTCCTCATACGTGCGTGCAAAATCGTGATAACCGTCCGCCCGACAATCCGCCCGGAAGTAAAAATAATCGGAGGCTTCTGGTGTCACCGTCGCACGGATCGCGCTAATCCCCGGACTGGCGATTGGCCCCGGTGGTAATCCCGTCACGCGATAGGTGTTGTAGTCGGAGATCACGCCTTGATAGTCGTCTAAAGTGATCCGCGCCCACCAAGTGCCGCGTGAATTGCCTAAAGCATATTGTACGGTCGGATCGGCATCTAACCGCATCCCGATGTTCAGGCGGTTGAAATAGACTCCCGCGATTTTGGGTTGTTCATCAATATGGATCGCCTCACGTTGCACGATCGAGGCCATGGTGACGATCTGATACAAGCTGTAGCCTTGTGTAGCGGCTGTGGTTTCGATCTCCCCTTCTACCGCGCTCAAAAAAGCGTTAAGCAATGTCTCGCGCAGCCCTTCCGGCGTGATCTCCGGGGCCAGTTGATAGGTGTTCGGGAATAAAAAGCCTTCTAACGATGCACCTTCTGGTAATCCGACCCGTTGCGCGAACGCAGGATCGATCACCGCCCCCGGCCCGATCACCTGATAAAACGCCGCACCATCAAATGCAAATAAAGGATTTGCATCAATCGCTTCAAGGACTTGTTCTAAACGCCACCCCGGAATCACCGTAAACGTGATCTGACTAAAACGCGAGTCGGTCAAAGCGAGGGCGATCTCTGGGATCGTTTGCGCCCGGTTAAGGAAATACGTCCCTGCCTCTAATTGCCGATCAAGCCCTTCAGCCCGCACATAATCGACAAACAACTCCGCGTCTAAGATCAGGTTAGTCTGTAACAATTTTTGCGCGATTTGCGTCGGGGTCTCACCACTATTCACCGTAAAGCGGACAGGCGAATCATCCCGACTCACCGTTTGACTAAGGCCATCTTCACGCCCGATCAACGCCAGTTGACGAAAAATCGTCCGTAGATCACCGTCTGATAATAACAGCACCACCATGCCAAGCAACAATACGACCGTACATCCCAACCCCACGAGGGTAAACACAATGATCCTTAAATTTCGCACAAAATCGCCTCATCCTTCATCGTTATTTAGGGGTAGCGTTGCCAATCCATCGCGCAGCGCATCCAGATAACTCTGTAAGATCACCCGCGCTGCCAGATCATCGATCGGTTCATGCCATTTACGTTTTTTATTTCGGGCCAGTTCTTTCGCGTCCGCACTTGTCAATTGTTCATCCCACAAGATCAACGGGAGCGTGGTGGTTTCAGCGAATCGCTCCGCCCATAATTTCACCGTGTCTGCTTGTGAATACACCCCCGGATCAAGGTGATCGTTATTCGGCATCCCGATCACGATCGCAATCGCACTTTGTTCACGGGCAATGTGATTGATCTTGGCAAAGTCTTCGGCTCTAGATTTACGCTGAATCACCGTTAACTCACGCGCAATCAATTGACTGGTATCAGAGACCGCCAACCCGATTCGTTTGATCCCATGATCGATCGCTAACAACCGCCCTTTGTTGATCAGGTTCATTCTGTCACCCGTATCGTGATCCGAATCGGCAAATACGGCAAGCGATCGCTCCATTGTGGGCTGATCTCAATGGTGGGAATCGCCCCCGCTGCCAGATCCACCGTGCCTAACAGATACTCTAGCGCTTCCTCACGACTCAAGCCTGCGATCCGCTCTTGGATCACCGGAGCGTTGATCTGTCCTGAAACTTGCGCGGTTCCGGTCATCGTAAACGTCACTTGATCGTCTAGATCCACCGTCGTTACGCCCCCGGTGGTATATTCGATCGTCCCCGGCACAATCGATCGCCCACGCGGGACTCGTTGACCCATTTGTGCAAAAACGATCTCCTCACCCCGTTGTTGATCCACGACCACCACCTGTACGATTGCTCTCATCCGTAAAGTGAGCGTATCCGTGAGTGCGCCTTCCTCATGGCTAAAGTTTGTCCAATCCGGGCGTTCTTCGCTGATCCGAACCGACTCTAAGATCATGATCTCACTTTCGCCGAGCAGAATCTCACTCAAAGCGCGTGATTGTAACTGTTGACGCACGGTGAGCAGTAAGATCTCACGATCGTCACTTGTCACCGTGTTAAAATCCCGATTCGCGCCCCCCGTCGTCGGCGTGAGGTTGATCACCGTCACCGAGTCGCGCCATTCTGCCTCTACCCGATCGATCAGGCCTACATCCACATTGCCAATATCCCCCGCAAATTCGGTCAACGCTTCAATCGGCACGGCCGCAGGTTGGGTGGGATCACCGGCTAATGAGATGTCTAAGGTGGTGATGAATCGGATCGGATTTCCCGCGCTTGTGCTGACGACGGTGCCAGCGGGAATCTCAATCGTTTGATCGGTCAAGTTGATAAACGTGATGACTCCGGTTGCTGGGATCGGAGGGGCGCTTTGCGTACCGGAAGTAGGCAATGTCCCCACTTCCTCAATTTCGATCATGCGTACTCGCGCCGGGATGATCGCATTCCCAACATCGGTATTGATCGCTTGCGGTGATGCCGTAATCAGCGTTTCGACGATCACCGTTTCCTCAGCAAGATCTAAGATCACAACGGCACTCGGTACAACCAAGTAAGCAACCCCCACCAATAGCCCGATCACCAGACCCGCGATCAACAATCGCCATACCCCGCCGATCTGAAAGGAAGGCGCGCCACGTACCCGACTTGCGACCTCCATTAACGCCTCTGGATCGGGATCATCTTTGGGTTTCTGAAAGCGTGTGGTGAACACTTTACCCCGTCCGCGTTTCCAACGGCCTTTCTGACTTGCCCCAATCGTCTCAAACGTGCTGATGTCCAATTCTTTCGCATGTTGGATCACGATCGGATCATGTGTCACCAACGCAAGGCGAATCGCCCGACGCATCGCCTCACGTTGGATCAAAACGAGATCAAGTTTGCGTGTGAGCGCTGTGCCTTCTTCCGGCCAGATCAACAGCACCGATTTTCCACGTAAAAACGACAAGCGATCCCGTACTGAAACAGCATCCTCATTCGCTTCGATCTGGACAAACTCGATCTCGTTTGGCATGTTACGCTTTATAGCTTTCGCTGATCAATTGACGCACCGTGTCAAATGCTTGAGGGAGTTTGCTGGCATCTTTACCGCCCGCTTGCGCGAGATTGGGCCTCCCACCCCCGCCTCCACCGACGACCGCGCTCATCGCCTTGATCAAATTACCGGCATGTAGGCCTTTTTTGGTCAAGTCATCACTGACCGCGATCCACAATTGCGGTTTTTCATCGATCACTGTGGCCAACACGGCCACACCGCTTGACACACGATTCCGAAACCAATCAGAAATTTCGCGTAGGGTATCGGTCGGCACATCCTCAAATTGTGCGATCAACGCGGTAACACCGTTGAGGTTTTCCAAGCGACTCATCGCCGCTTCAAAACCAACTTTCGCCAGATCGCGGCGCATTTGCGTGAGTTCTCTCTTGGTTTGTGCGAGTTCCTCTTGTAAGGCCACCACTCGCCCATGGACATTTTCTGGTGTGGTATTCAAACGATCCGCGATCCCATAAAGTTGATCCATCACATTTTGCAGATAATGGACCGCGGCCCGTCCGGTCAACGCTTCGACTCGGCGCACCCCCGCGCTTACACTGCCTTCATTGACGATCACAAATGTACCAATTTCGCCCGTTTCGCGGACATGTACCCCACCGCATAATTCGTAGCTATACCGTTGACTCTCGCGCCCGATGGTGATCGTCCGCACCCGATCGCCGTATTTTTCGCCGAATAAGGCCATCGCGCCTTCTGAACGTGCCTCATTAAGCGATTTTTCCGCTGCGATCACCGGATAATTTTCCAAAATTTGCCCATTAACCTCGTATTCAATCGCCTTGAGTTCCGCTGCTGACACTTTCGCATCATGGGCAAAGTCAAACCGTAACCGTTCCGGTGCGACCAGTGAGCCTTTTTGCTGGACATGCGTCCCCAAATGATTCCGTAACGCCGCATGAAGCAGGTGAGTCGCGGTGTGATTGCGGGTAACATCCGATCGGCGGGTAAGATCCACTTCAGGACGGGCAGCATCACCGATTTTCGGGGTTCCCTCCACCACTTCACCGATATGCACGATCAATCCCCCGATCGGTTTTCGCATCTCTTCCACTTGGATCTGCCATCCTTCACCGTTGATCCAACCTGTGTCGCTCACTTGACCGCCCGACTCGACATAAAACGGTGTGGCAGCCAAGATCACCTCAACGCGATCGCCCGTCATCACCCGTTCCACGCTTTCTCCATCGGCGATCAAGGCTAACACTTGGGTGTTCAACATGGGTAGGCCATAAG
This sequence comes from Anaerolineae bacterium, assembly GCA_025454525.1. GTDB lineage: Bacteria > Chloroflexota > Anaerolineae > Aggregatilineales > Phototrophicaceae > JALOOG01. The sequence goes on from JALOOG010000007.1 coordinate 36,442, forward strand.
GTTGGTAATCAACACCTTTTTCGCCTAATTTTCCGGAAAGCTCACCGAGAAGTCGGTTATACAGCTCCGAGATTTCGATCTTGCCCATGGCTTTCCCACCGCCACTGACTTCTGAGTGACGAGCATCCGCTTCTTGAAAACCCGCTTCATCCACCCCAAAACCGCGCTCTTGGCTGATGTCTTTGGTCACTTCTAGCGGTAATCCAAGCGTCGCCTTGAGGTAAAACGCCTGTTCCCCCGGTAACACTTGCCCAGCACTTAAACGATCTAACATTTCGTTGAGTTCACTCACACCGCGATCCAAAGTGCGACGGAATAACTCTTCTTCACGGGTGATCACCCGTTGGATTGCTTCGGCGCGTTCGGTGATCTCTTGATAATGTTCGCCCATTGTGTCGATCACCGCTTGCGCCACTTGACCCAAAAACGGCCGATCAAACCCGATCTTTTGACCAAAGCGTGCTGCCCGTCGAATCACCAACCGACACACCGAATCGCGCCCTTTTGCCCCTGGTCGTACACCGTCCGCGATCAAAAACACCGCCGCACGGATATGATCGGCGATCACCCGATACGGCACGATATTCGCATCACGTTCTTGATCGCTTTGTCCGGTCAGGGCCTGGGTGGCGCGGATAATCGGCATAAACAGATCGGTCTCATAATTGGCTTTGACCCCTTGGATAATGCTGACAATCCGCTCTAAGCCCATTCCGGTATCCACGCCCGGCGCGGGTAATAATTCATCAAATTGTCCGGTATGTTGCGGATCGGCTTGCGTGCGATTGAACTGCATGAACACCAGATTCCAGATCTCCAAGAAGCGATCATCTTCGGCCTGCAATTGGGTAACGATGCTCTCTTCGCCTTGTTCTGGGTATTTATCCCAATGGATCTCACTGGTCGGGCCACAGGGGCCGGTTTCAGCCATTTGCCAAAAATTGGTCTTAGGCCCCATCCGCGCCACTCGTTTCGGATCGACTCCGACCTCATTCACCCACAAGTTATAAGCATCATCATCATTTTGATACACGGTGAACACGAGTCGATCTGCTGGCAATTGATAAACTTGAGTCAGCAATTGATAGGCATATTGGATCGCTTCACGCTTGAAATAATCGCCAAAGCTGAAATTACCGAGCATCTCAAAAAAAGTATGATGGCGGGGTGACGGGCCGACGTTCTCTAGATCGTTGTGTTTACCGCTCACGCGCATCGATTTTTGGGAAGTCGTGGCCCGGGTATACGGGCGTTTATCTAACCCCAAGAACACGTCTTTAAACTGCACCATGCCGGAATTGGTAAACAACAAAGTCGGATCATTGGCTGGCACGAGTGAGGAACTAGCGACAATGCTATGTCCGTGTTCTTCAAAAAACTCCAAAAAAGTTTTTCTAATTTCGCTACTGGTCATGTGGGTGATTGTCATTGAATTTATCCTATCTAGGGAGACGCTATCTTTTATAATGACATGCTGTGCATTATAGTGCGTTGACGCGATCTGTCACAAGAGAGTCCTATGCGTAAATTGCTGATTGTCTTACTCTTATTTTTTATCACCTTGCGTTTTTATCAATGGGCGTTACCCACTTACGAAGGCCCCGATGAAACCGAACACGTCGCTTATGTCCTTTGGATTCGGGACACCGGTACCTTACCCGATCCTCAAACCGATCAAGAGACCTTGATACGCCAACAGATCACCCAAAATCCGCTGTATTACGTGACGGCCGCGCTTTTAAGCCGTCTGTTACCCATCGGTGATTTTGAGTTTGATCCGCCTGTCAATCCATGGCGCACGTACCCAACACGCCGTGACTTGCCGGATAATCGTAACAATTTTTTGATCTATCATGGGCATATCATCACCCCTACTTTGCAAAATCAGATCAATGATGTGTTTTACCTACGCTTGATCTCATCATTATTCGGGATCATTACGTTAACTGGTGTGTATATCGCTGGTATGATCTTGTTTAAACGTGAACAGACATGGGCCTTATTGGCGGTGATCTTTGTCGCCTTCACGCCGCAAATCTTACAAGCCTTTGCGACGGTCACGAATGATGCTGCCGTGATCGCGTTCGGTACATGGTCAATCACCGCGGCCTTGTACCTCTATCAACATCCAGAGCGCCGATGGGCGGCCATTTTTGCCGGGGCAATGATGGGATGGGCGGCCATTTCTAAAACCAATGGGTTAATCGTGGCAGTTGCACCCGCCTTGGCCCTGTTGTTGACCTTGTGGAAACAGCGTTCCGGTGATGGATTAAAACGCTTTTTAAGTCAAGGCGCGATTCTACTCACTGTCGCTTTTCTGTGTGGTGGATGGTGGTATGTGCGCGCCTTTTTGTTATATGGCGATCCGTTGGGGATTTCAACACATCAGCAAACCGAGTGGGCCGCCCGTACCGCCCCTTCATTAACCGCATTGCTGTTCAGTTTACCAACGATCATCATTTCCATTTGGGCCGATTTTGGTTGGTATAAGATCATCCCTGACAATTGGGGTTATTTTATGCCGTTATTGGCCTTGTTTACCTCCTTTTTAGGTTGGCGCAAACTCCGATGGACTGGTGAATTAGTCTTACTGTTCTGTATGGCATTATTGGGTCTGGTTGCGCTGATAGCGTGGGCATGGGTCAGCGCTTATGTCCCCGGCCGGTTATATTTGCCCTTCTATCCTGCCGTGATGCTGCTGATCGTCAGCGGATTCCGTCGCTTGCCGAATATCAATCCCTTTTGGGTGTGGGGATTTGTCAGCACCGCGTTTATGATGATCCCGCTCACCTTGTACCCCGCTTTTGGCATTCCGAAACTCCATGAGGCCCCGCCGATACCTTTGATCGGTACACCGCTCAATTTTGGGGAGATCCGCTTTTTAGGTTATCAAATTGATAGCGATCGCATTGCTTTTAATCAGGCGCGCCTAGTGACACTGTGTTGGCAAGCCCCAAGCAGCAACGCTCCGATCCCCGTGCCATATGCGTTTTCGCTACAGGTGATCGGAGAAAATGATCAACGCATCGCCGCCCGCGATTCTTACCCCGGACTCGGCACTTATACGCTTTGGCAACCAGATAAGATTTTTTGTGATCGCTTTTTATACTATTTCGAGACCCCGATCCCATCAGCACAGGTTTTCCCGCTGATTCTAAAACTCTATAACCCAGAAACTGGGGAAGAACTGGTATCCGTGGATTCCACCGGATCACCAACCAATATCATCGGTTATGTTCGCACATCCGGCACGATCAGCGCCGCACCGACTGAATATCAAGCAAAATTCGGGGATCTGATCTTGCAAGTGTATCAATTGACCAACCGCTCACTAACCCTAACGTGGTATGTCACGCAACCGATCACACCAACTCTGAAAACTTTTGTGCATTTAATCGACCAAGAAGGATCGATCCTCGCTCAAGTCGATGTGATCACCGGAGGCGAACGCTATCCTTCTTGGGCATGGAATACGGGAGAGACGATCACCGAAACTTTAACCCTTCCCATTTTGCCAACAGACAATCCCATTTTACTTTTAGGGCTTTATGATCAAGAGAGTCTGATACGTTTGCCGATCGATGATCAGCTTTATCCAGATCGCGCCCTGAGATTAAAAATAGAGGTTCAAAACACGCCTTAAGTAGCGATATAATCAAGGCTTAGGCTGTTATCACCCTTTAACCCATGCGAGAAAATTATGGCAACGATTGAAGAACAAGTTGAAATCCTGATGTCTGGCGCAGAATACGGCGATCCAGAGACCAAAGAAACCATGCGGCGCGATCTCCGTGAGCGCTTGATCGAATGTCAAGAACAAGGCCGTCCCTTGCGCGTCTATTGCGGCTATGATCCGCGCACGGCCGATCTACACCTTGGCCATACGATCACGATGCGAAAATTGCGCCAATTTCAAGAGTTTGGCCATGATGTGACGTTTCTTGTCGGCACATTCACCAGTTTGATCGGCGATCCGTCCGATAAAGACAAGTTACGCGATCAATTGACCCCCGAACAAGTCGAAGAAAACGCCCAGACTTATGCAGAGCAAGCGTTTAAGATCCTTGATCCGCAACTGACTCGTGTCCGCCGTAATGACGAATGGTTATCCACCTTAGATTTTGCCGACATTATCCACCTCGCCAGCAATTTCACGGTGCAACAATTCCTCGTGCGCGAAAATTTTGCAAAGCGCATGGAGTCCCACACACCGATCTACTTACATGAATTTTTCTATGCGCTCATGCAGGCCTATGATGCGGTGGCGCAAGAAGCCGATGTGCAAGTGGGCGGACAAGATCAACTGTTTAATATCTTGGTGGCCGGCCGTAAATTACAACAAGGGCTAGGGCAAAAACCTCAGATCGCCATCATCATGGGCGAAAGTTTGCCCGGCACCGACGGCGAGATCAAGATGAGTAAGAGCCTTGGCAATCATATCCCCTTGTTAAGCGAACCCTGGGATATGTACGGTAAGGTGATGAGTATCCCCGATAAAGCGATGCCGATCTACCATAAATTGCTCTTAGGCTGGAGTAACAGCCTAGTGGATGAATTAGAGCAAGGGCTAAAATCCGGTGCGCTTCATCCGAACGAGGTCAAAATGGCCTTGGCCCGCGAAATCGTGCGGATCTTCCATGGTCAAGAAGCTTCGGAAGCCGCTCAAAAGCGTTGGGATGAGGTGTTCCGTAGCGGGGGCGGGATTCCAGAGGACATCCCGCAAACCGTGATCACCGCCGAAGAAAAAGTGGTCGATATTCTCCATCGCTTGAAAATGGTCAGCAGTAAACAAGAGGCCAAGCGCCTGATCGAACAAAATGGTATTCGTCTAAATGAACAACCGCTTACCGACGCAATGGCCACCGTTAAACCGGAGATGTTACCAGCCGTGTTGCAAGTGGGTAAACGTAAATTCGTGCGTCTTGTTGCGGAATAAGCACCCTTGGGGAAAGTGATTTACTTTCCCCATCGTTGATCCGTTAATCCCCAAATAGGGCTTCGGTTTCTACCAGATCACTGAATGTCACCACAAAGGGCGGATTCGCATTGATCGCCGCGATCAAGTAGTTACGTCCGTTAAAGAAATTGGTGTCGGGCAACTCAAACAGCACATCTTGTGTTTCTGCAAACAACACCCGCAAGTTATACGCCCCTTCCGGCACAATAAAGCTATCGAAACCGTCGTTACCACCAAAAAACCCCGGAAATCCTAAACCATCGATCAATACAATCGCATTCTCACCCGTTTCATCGGGAGTCAATACGTCCAGATTCGTCCCCGGTAAGGCGTTAAATACATTGACTCGTACATCTCCCAAGGCTAAGGGGCTAAAATCTTCTTGCACCGTGTGTAATTGCAGGGATTCGTTGGCCGTCGTGCCAATGACAAACAATGTCGTATAACTGCGATCCGTTAACGTGATCTCAATCGGCGGGATTAACGCCTCACTTTGATCGGGAAGTGTGATCATCACCGAGATCACCCCCGTTTCAAAGCGCTGCCAAGGGGTGATTTCTGGGAAATAGATCCGCCCAAAGTGGTCATTTTCTCCGTCAATATAAATGTCTAATGGTGAACTGCCTGATGAAAAATGCGCGACACGCAACAGCGCCCTCCCTGCAATTCCGCTTCCCACGATCACCAATTGCGCTTGATCATCTTTTTCGACGACCCCGATCAGATAATCTTGACCCATTTGTAGCGCTAACGCCTGTGTCAGCAGGATCGCCCCCGACTCAACTGATTCGAGGGTAATCTCACGGCTATCAGAGGCGACATCGATCGTCACAATCCCGCTTTCCCATTGAGCCGCCCGGACTTGATCATCAACGATCACATTCAGCGCTATCTCAGATGCAAGCGTATTGATTAAGGTCAAACGCGCCCCTTCAATCCCTCCCGTTGAAGCGCCGATCGGATAAATTTCACGTTCTCGTCCAATCACCAAAGTAATATAAGCGCCTTGCGTTGGAGCAAACATCGGGATTTCGACGATCACCCCGCCCTCCGCTTGTAAGTTTAATGGGGTCTCAAGGTTTACACGCACCCATTCGCTCACCTCACCAAATGCGATCGCATCAATTAACACCCGATCTTGATGCAATGCGAAGATCGGCGAGTCCATATCAAAATGCGCCACACGCACATAGTAATCTGTCTCTGACGCTTGCCCTACCACGCTCCAACTGAACAGCGAAAGCAAGAGGCTACATAAGAACTTTCGCATGACTGCTCCTCAACTTGAACGATTTAGAGCGTTCATTTTACTCTACTTTTCCACACAGATCGAAAATGTTTAATGTAATAAAAATGCACAAGGCAAGCCCCGTGCATCTTGTGAAGATTTAGACCAATTTTTAAACGTTTCTTACGATTTATTTGTTGCCGTGCGTCCAAGTCAATTGTTCGCGCACTTGCAGATCGGTATGACGGATCTTCATCGCTAAGTCCGCGGCCAAATTCCGCATCAAGCGATACCCTAATTGTGAATAAGTGTCACATAACAACATCAGCTTATCACGCGGGATCACGATCAAGCGCGTGTCTTGTTGAGAGCAACGCGCCCCCGCTGACCGCACCCCTTGATCCACTAAAGACACCTCACCGAATGATTGCCCACGCCGTAAAGTGGCGATCGTGTGTGCGCCCGCGCCGATGTCTTTTCCTACCAATGACGGATCGACCTGAATTTCGACCTCACCATTTGCGATCACATACAATTCATCCCCCGGCGTATTTTCTTCAAAGATGATGTCGCCCGCTTGATAATGCCGTTCGGAACAAATTGATGCGATCAATTCGAGTTGCGTGTTGGTTAACTCATCAAAGATGTCTGCTTGCTTCAAGACATTCACGACAGACATGCTGGGATCTCCTATTGAAATATCGACAGTAGACTACCAATATAACACAGTCTAGATCACCTGTACAAACCCAAACCATGCACGCCGATCACTTCCAAAATAAAAGTTAGTCGATCCAAACGGCAACGTCGTTAGAGGGATCGTAAGATTGGCTTTTAGCACGGGCCGAAAAAATGCCGAATAGCCCCTTCCAACGATCCTTAACCTCTTTCCATAATTTTAGCACAAATGAGCGCAAAAGTCGTAACAAATGTCCCGATTTTTCGATGCGTAAGTCTGCCTATTTATCAAACTTTTACTTGCATTTTTGACTTTGACCCCTTATGATGTCTCTAGAACTCAATTTTATCAGGACAAAACAGGATGTCAGATCAAGAATTACATCCGCAACCCCTCCCCTACCGTGTGTGGGGTGCGGAATTTATTGACGCTGAATCGCAAAAACAAATGGATAACGCGATGCGCTTACCGGTGACGGTGGCAGGTGCATTGATGCCAGATGCTCATGTCGGTTACGGACTACCGATCGGCGGTGTATTGGCTACCGAGAACGCGGTGATCCCGTATGCTGTGGGTGTGGATATTGCGTGTCGGATGCGCCTTTCGATCTATGAAATCTCACCGCATGTCCTCGGCCAACAAACCGGAAAATTTAAAAACGCGCTCACTGAAGGGACTCGCTTCGGCGCGGGCCAAAAATACACAGGCAAAGATCAAGCCGAACATGAAGTCTTAGACGATCCACTATGGGAGACCACCCCGTTTTTAAAAAACCTGTTAAACACCGCTTACGGGCAACTTGGCACCAGTGGATCGGGGAATCATTTTGTCAATTGGGGCGCGATTCACTTTGAACAGGACGCACCAGACCTAGACCTCAAAGCGGGGGAATATCTCGCATTGCTCTCACACAGCGGCTCACGCGGAGTCGGGTATCAGATCGCAGATCGTTATTCCAAGTTGGCGATGAATTATCACCCCAACCTCGATAAATCCGCCCGTCATCTCTCATGGTTGCCGTTAGACTGGGATTTAGGGCGCGAATATTGGTTGAGCATGGAGTTGGCCGGCCGGTTTGCATCGGCGAATCATGAGATTATTCATCAGCGCGTTTCCAAAGCCGCCGGACTCAAACCGATCGCAGTGGTCGAAAATCATCACAATTTCGCGTGGAAAGAGACGTTTATCGATGAAAATGGTCAGGCCCATGATGTGATTGTGCATCGTAAAGGTGCGACTCCGGCGGGCGCGGGGGTGTTAGGGGTGATTCCGGGTTCAATGGCCGATCCCGGTTATCTGGTGCGAGGAAAAGGCCTGAACAGCGCGCTTAATTCTGCATCTCATGGCGCGGGCCGTCAATATAGCCGCCGCAAAGCGATCGAAAACATCACCAAAACGGAGCGGGATCGCTATCTCAAAGAACGTGGCGTTACCTTGATCGGCGCGGGTATGGATGAGTCGCCACAAGCATATAAAAACATCGATCAAGTGATCAACGCGCAACTGGATTTAGTCGAACTTGTCGCTAAATTCACCCCGCGGATCGTGATCATGGACGGCAGCGGTAGCAAAAGTGAAGACTGATTTTGACATCACGCTTGATGAATGGATCTGTGTTTGTATCTCCCGACAAGTGATTGACGGTGAGGTGTTAGCGCAAGGGATCAATACCCCGTTGGTCATGGCGGGGTTTATCCTCGCTAAACTCACCCATGCGCCGCGCATTCGTTTTGCTTCGGCCATTGGTCAATCGGTGTGCGATGATTGGGGGCCGTTGGGAGTCGGTCGGATCGAAGAGGTGTGGTTAAGCAAAGGGTTATTTCATGCCGGATTCGCCACAGCCACCGCGGAGTTACTGCCCAAGTACAACCCGAAAGAGTTTTTTCGCCCCGCGCAAATTGACGCGGCCGGCAATACCAATAACATCGCTTTCGGGCGCGATTATCAGCGACCACGAATGCGACTCCCCGGCACAGGGGGAATCCCGGATGTAACGCCCTATTCGGATCACATTTATCTGTATGTGCCACGCCATTCGCCGGTGACGTTTGTCGAACGGGTGGATTTTATCAGCGGTCTAGGCCATCGTGCCGATCGTCAACGGGGATCCGGGCCGCGTTATCTGGTGAGCGATCTCGGTCAATTTGACTGGGATCAAGGGCAAATGCGTTTGATCAGCTATCATCCTCACACCACAATAGAACAGATCCAACGCAAGACCGGATTTCCCTTGTTAATCGCATCGGATATTCATGCCACCCCCGCGCCGACTCCGGATGAGATCCGCTTGTTACGAGAGGTGATCGATCCGCTTGACGTGCGAAAGCTAGAGACGCTTAGCGGATCGGCCCGTAAGGATTTATTGCGTAGCATCTTAGAGCGCGAACACGCGCTTTAAAAGCTTAGGACGAACTTTAGGGGTTCGCCCTACAGGTCAAACGGGGTTATTCGGAGAGTGTCCAAGCCGGAATCGTCAAGAAACGATCACGGGGCGCACCGATAAAACCTAGCTGGACATTTTGCACCCGTCCATTCACAGCATAGGTATACAACGGATAATACAGCGGCATCGCTAAGGCCCTTTGGGCAAATTGCCGTTGAAACAGATGATAATTTTGGGTGCGATTTAGGCTATTGGGATCACGACGGGCGCGCTCTAAGATCTCGCTGATTTCGCGGTCATCCGCTCCGCCGTAATTTTTACCATCTGGAAACTGGCCTTGATGCCAAAATTCATAGACATCCGGATCGGCGCTGCCCCCCTTGCTCAATTCGACGATCGCCGCTTGAAAATCATGCGTGGTTAACCGTGCTAAATAGGTTTCGGCGTTCACAGCATCCACCGTCACCCCGATATTGAGTTGCGCCCATTGTGCGGCCATCTCTTGCGCGATCGCGATCAAGGCGGGATCATCTGGGGTGAGGATGCTAAAGCTAAACAACCCGGTGTTCGCGCCTGTCGGTGTCACTTCAGGGGTAACGTCCTCACTATCAACTTGGGTGGTGATGTTGATCCGCGCATTTTCCAACAGATTTCGGGCTTGTGCGAGGTCATAAGGCAACCACGGCAAATTTTCGGCATAAGCCCATGAATTGAGTAACATCGGGCTATCAGCACGGATCGCAAGGTTGGGTAAATTGCGTTCGATCAACGTTTCGCGGTTCAAGCCTGCTTGTAAGGCCAACCGGACGCGCGGCTCACGAAACACCCGAAAATTTTCATCCCCCCAATTGTAGATCAACATGCCTACGGCCGGTTCAATCCCATTGCGGATCGTGATCGATCGATTTTGCGTGGAGAGCGTCAACAAAGCGCGGCGTTCATCGAAATTGCGTGCGGCCAACCCGTCGATCGTCTGTTGATTCAGCGCTTCTAAGGCCTGATCAAATTGATCAAACAGAGAAAATTGGACACGCAAGATCGCTAAGCGATTTTGTGCATCGGGACGTTGACGATACACTGGGGAGGCTTGAAGATCCACGCGGATCACACGGCCATTCGGATCGACTCGGAGCGCCTCTAGTTGATATGGCCCAGTCCCGATCGGCGCAAGGTTAAACGGATGTGTCGCTAAGTGTAAGGCGGAGGTGCCGTCTAAGACATGCACAGGCAAGATCCCAATCCGTAATGCCTCTGGAAAACTACCGAGGGGTTGTGTCAAGCGGAATCGCACGGTGTAATCATCGATCGCTTCGGCCTCTACGGTGCGCCAAAATGCCCCTAAGGCCTCCTCACCAGTGAACTCCGGTGAGCGTAATAAGGCCATCGTGAACACCACATCGGCCGCGGTGAACGGGAGTCCGTCTTGCCATAACACATCCCGCCGCAAATTGACCACATATTCAAGCGCATCTTGCGAGACAATCCACCGCTCCGCTAGATTCGGGATCGCCTCGCCATATTCGTTAATCTCCGTCAATCCCTCAAAGATCAAGGCGGTGATGTCACTATCGACCGGATTTAATGAGGCATACAACGGGTTTAGACGTTGCATCGATCCGATCAACCCTTCCCGATAGATCGTCGGATCAAGGGGGCTGGTGATCGGCGTGGTTAGCGGTTGCACAATGGCGGGTTGCGATTCATCGGTCGGGATCGGATCGGTACTTGGGGCGGTGATCATCTGGCCCGGTTGGGGGACATACACGACTTCTTCAACAGGACTCGGACGAGTCAACCAGACTCCGCCCAAAAGGACAAGGGCGGCTAAAAAAGCGAATAACTGCCAACGGAATCCGCGTAACATAGGCTAAATCCTTGCGGTTGAGTTGAATGGGAAACAGGTGTTGGTGTGAGTGTAAACACGGGTCAAACACCTGTTAAATCGGTGGTGACTGGTTAGACGGGGGAAAGTAACACGGTTGCGATGATGCAGATCAGCAAAAAGCCCGCCGATAATGCGACCGTTAATTGGAACAAGGTCTTTTCTAGGCCGCGGCGGGTGCGGGTTAACCCAGAACTCACATCACCGAACAAGCTACCCAACGCGCCGCCCTTCACTTGCAACAGGACGAGGATGATCAACAGGATCGAAACAATCACCGTAGACAAATGCACAAAAAATTGAACTAAAGCAGACATAGAGACTTGACTCCGCGCTCAAAAGCTGTCCGAAACGTGCAGAGTATAACACGGCTTTATCCGCTTAGACTAGGGTTCATCACTCGCACATTTATCCAAGTAACTTTCCTATACGTACTTCTCTCAGTAACCTTAGAAAAATACCTCTCCAATGGAGGCAGATCAGCCCATGCCACGCACGCCAGTTCCCTCCCCATGTATGGGTGAGGGCTAGGGTGGGGTTGGACGCAAGTAACTTTCCTGAGAATACTTCTGTGTCCTCAGTGTCAAAGCGTTTAACAGAAACCTTCCTGTATCTACAGAGATCTCATTCGCTCACGATGATCAATTGTTGTAAGATCGGATCATCCATGTTGGCTCATCTGGGTCGGTTTGATCATAGGCTAACAGGATACCTTCAATTTAATTTTTTGGCTACCTTGCTAAAGGCATTTTAGGATGATCAAAGAACTTGCGATCGTGGCAATCGGCGGTAATTCGCTGATCGAAGACCCCAAAAACCCCGATTTTGCGTCTCAATGGCAAACGGCACGGAAAACGTGTGAGGTGATCGCGCAATTGGTCGCGGACGGTTGGTATGTGATCGTCACGCATGGCAACGGCCCACAAGTCGGTCATGCACTGAATCGGGTGGAGATCGCCGCAAAACACGGGGTCCATGATCTCCCGATGGAGGCGATCGTCTCAGAGACTCAAGGCAGCATCGGTTACACCTTACAGCAAGGAATCGACGATGCGTTACGCCACAAGGGGATCAATCGCACCTGTGTCACCTTGATCACCCAAGTACGGGTGAATGCAGATGATCCCGCCTTTCAGAATCCGACCAAGCCGATCGGCGCGTTTATGTCCGAAGAAGAAGCGCGGCGTTATCAAGCGGCCGGTTGGCAGGTGATGGAAGATTCCGGACGTGGTTGGCGGCGCGTCGTCCCGTCACCGATCCCGCGTTCGATCCAAGAGATCAACGCGATTATGGGCCTGATGCAACGCGGCTATGTGGTGATCGCTTGTGGAGGTGGTGGGATTCCGGTAATCCGTCAACCGGACGGGAGTTTACGCGGCGTGGCGGCGGTGATCGATAAAGATCTGGTCAGCGCACTATTGGCGCTCACCTTGCGCGCCGATCTGTTGATCATCTCCACCGGAGTCGAAAAAGTGCAACTCAACTTTGGGAAACCGGAGGCACGCGCCCTAGATCGGGTGACATTACAAGACGCACGCCGTTACATTGCGGAGGGGCATTTTGGGGTCGGCAGTATGTTACCGAAAATGCAGGCCGCTGTAGATTTTGTGCAGAACGGCGGCCCGCGTGCTTTGATCACACATCCGACGCAACTTGTCCGCGCTTTGAATGGCGAAACCGGAACATGGATTTTACCGGGGTGATCAAAAAGTCAGGGCAGCGATCCGCTGCCCTGATCTGATTTTATTGATAGAGCCGATAGGTAAAAGTAATCGAAATACCGGGGTTGATGCTATCCACACGCAACACGACCCGATTACCGGCGTTGGTTAATACCCCTAAAGTAGTCCCGGGAGTGAGCGACGCATTAAGGATCGAATTGGTGCTAATGCCGTTCGATCCGGTGATCGCGTCGTAATGAGCGGTGTCCCAAGTGAGCGTCGGACTGAGTAAGCCGATACAGAAAGTCGTGCCACTGCATGGCGCAACCGTGTTTAATCCGGTCGGAGTATAGGTGAGATCATTTGCCGCGTTCCCATCCAGATCGATCGATGCACTGGCGGCCAAGGTTACCGCGTTCAAGACCGTCGGACGATCAATACGATAGTTATAGACAAAGGTATTGTTGTTCGCTTCGCCCGCGGAGTCCTCTTGCACCTGTTGATTGAGATCAGCGATGATGATCGCTTGGAAGTTTCCAGTGGTCCCCGGCGCGGCAAAACTCAATAAAACGGTGGTGGTAGCACCTGCCGCTAAACCGGACACATTTTGCGCGGCATAAGTGTTATTCGGCGCGAAACTAGTGGCAATCGCAAACGGCCCCGCATTTTGCGATCCGGTGTTTTGGATCGTCACGGTGATGTTATTGGTGGTGTTGGTGGTGATCACGTTAGGCGATACGCCCACCACGACCAGATCCGCCAAGCTGCTGATCGGCGTTCCAGTGGCCGGCGATGGAGTCGGCGGCGGCGGCGCGGCTAACACTGGGACTAGACTGCGATCCCCGAACACCTCTGATAGATTCGGCGCGGTAGATAACCAGCCAGTTTGACCCCGAAATTCGATCGCGACCCATGAAAAATCGACATTTGCGCCGATCACTTGGCGCTGTTCACCTTGTTGCAATTGCCCTAGCACATCATAGGCGGTGCTGGGGCCGGTACGGACATTCTGCACTTGGCTACGCACCGTCACCACCACCCCATCGGGAGTCGGTGTGGGCGATGGCACGATTGTGCCGACTCCGACCACTTCCGTCTCATCGGGGAGTCGGACTCCACCGATAAAACGCGCCACGACACGCGCTCCGCCCAAGGATCCGATCTCGATCACGGCCACATTATCGCTTAATTCGCCGCGTCCTAATTGCGTGGGACGTAACAACCCCTGGACACCTTGCGTATCGCCTAATTGTGACAAATTTACGCCTAATTCCCCCGGCAATTCTAACGACAAAGCGATCAATCGGGTGCTATCATACGCCGCAGCATCGATCGCGGTAGGGACTTCCCCATAAGCACGCACATAATCAAGCGTAAAAATGCGACTCGCGTTATCAACCGCCCCTACCGACCAAGTGGTTGTACCGATCACCCCGAACAACAATTCTAGCGAGATCGCGTCTTTAAAGGCCGGTGACTCCGCCTGATTATAAGCGAACGTGCCGGGCCATCCTTGCGCCCGGAGATCTAAATACATCGTAGCCGCCAAATCCGGCGGCCCATAGACCGCGATCACTTGTGGCGTGGTGGCGATAATTTGATCAGTGAGGTCGTTTAACTCCGTGCCATCGGTGAGCAACAGGGTATCTTGTACCGGATTTCCAAGTGAGGTCGCCGCGGTCGTAAACCCAATCACCGAGGCCGTGCTGGCAATGTCTAACTGCACCGCGAGGACATTGGTCGCTTGAATCTCCTCTAAAATATAGGTCGCTAAGGCGCGCCCTTGTAAAAATTCCGTCGCACGACTCCGAAACAACAATTCCGACGCATCCGACGCGAGGATCGTATCCCCGATCGCCGGGGTGATCACCGGCACATTTAGGGTTTGCAACAGGGGTAAATTGTTGAGAACTTGTTCAGTTGTCTCTGGCCCTAATACGGCCACCACCCCCGCGGCGTTGATTTGTTCAACCGCGGCCGGAATATCGTTCGGGGAGGCGATCACCAATTCTAACCGAAAAACCGTGCCGTCCGCTCCAACGATCCCACCTGCATCATTGATCTGCTGCACGGCTAAACGCGCACCATCGGCGATCGGCCCACGCGCTTCATCGATCACCCCTATGCGAAAGGTCGGCGCTTGCGCGATATTGACGCTGAACGTCAATATCCCTAAAGCGATAGATAAAATCAGTATTCTTAAGCGCTGCATGGAATCCCTCCTTATAAATAAATGGATTACAACCTCTAGTATAGCGTAGCGTTCGGCGTTGATTCTCCTGTATGAGACTGGCTATAATCTTTTTTGCTTAAAGCTTAATGAAAATAGACGGTAACGAGTATGCAACGCGAACGAGTCTCTGATCATATTTATGTGTTTACTAGCGATCTCTATGCCCAAGTCACCGCTAGTCTCGTTGTCACTTCCGAAGGCGCGATTTTGATCGATACCCTCTCTTATCCACAAGAGACCCGTCAGATCAAACGATTCGTTGAAGAAAAACTCAAAACGCACATCAGCTATATCATCAACACCCACTTTCACGCTGATCATACCACTGGAACTTGTCTTTTTGATCATGTTCCGGTGATCGGACATCGTTTATGTCGTGAATTGTTAGATCAACGGGGTCGTGCCAGCCTTGAAGCCGCTCAAGCCCTCTCTGAAGATTTTCAAGCGATCTCTTTAGTTCTTCCCAGCATCGTCTTTGATTCGCGCTATACCCTACATTTTGGCGGAAAAACCCTGCAATTGTGGTCAACCCCTGGCCATAGCGCCGACTCGATCGTCTGTTACGTGGAAGAAGATCAAGTCCTGTTCGCCGCTGATACGATCTTGCCTGTGCCGTATTTTGTCGATGGCAGCTATCTGGATCTGGTGACATCATTAAGGAGTTTGCAAAACATTGAGGCCGAATGTATTGTACAAGGGCATGGAGAGGTCATTTTACGCGGCGAGATCGATGAAAAGCTACAAGAAGATCTCGATTATCTCCGGTTATTAAGTGAGGCTGTGGATCGCGCCCTATCCAAACCTTCCCCCGATCAAGCGCTGGCACAGATCGATATTGAACAATGTGGTAAAACCCGGATTTTACTGAATGGTGCAGTTCAGCAACTTCATCGTTACAATGTGTTAGCCTTAGCCGAAGAACGCCGACAGCGTTAGCGGATTCGTTTGTGAGCTTTTAACTATCAACACACAAGAGGTGGTTTATGTCTGAAGAAGTGTACTTAACCGAAGAAGGTCGTCAAGATCTTCAACGTGAATTAGACCAATTGATCCAAGTGCGTCGCCCCGACTTAGCGCGCAAGCTGAAAGAAGCAGTGGCAGAAGGCGATCTCAAAGAAAATGCCGATTATCACGATGCCAAAGAACAACAGGCCTTTATTGAGGGGCGCATCCAATACCTTGAGAACATTTTACGCTCCGCGATCATCATCACCAACGACGGCACCTCTGATGATGTGCGGGTCGGTTCAGAGGTGACGATCCGCGCTGATGACAGCGATGAAGACGAAACTTACATGATCGTAGGCGCGGCCGAAGCGAATCCGGGTGAAGGCAAGATCTCACAAAAAAGCCCGATCGGGGCGGCGCTGTTGGGCCACAAAAAAGGCGATAAAGTCAAAGTGCAAACCCCCGGCGGCGAAGTCGTTTTTAAGATCAAAAAAATCAAGTAATGGATCAGGGGCGAATTTTCGCCCCTGTAAACTTGATTACTGCCCGCCGATCGGGGTAAAGTCCCCCGTCCCACCAAATGGATCATCATCTTGGGTTTTACGCGGCGGTTGTTGTGGCAACGGCGGCGGGTTAAACGTTGGGGCGGGCGGCGGATTATAGATCGGCGCGCTAGGCGGCGGCGCTGGCATTGTGGGCGGCGGCGCGAAAGCGGGGGTTGTGGCCGCGATCGGAGTCGGCATGGCAGCTGGAACAGATGTGCCGCTCCCTTCACCTTTATACCAAACTTGAATCTGAATCTTAAAGCCTTCAAAGAACCGATTCGACTCGTCGTATTGTAAATCCGCTAATTTGGCCTCTAAGATCAACGTTCCGGTTTCGAGTCGGATCGTTGCGCCCGGACGCGCAATCAACAGATCGCTATCGGGGTTATCAACCTCGTTTTCGAGATCCCCGCGCACACTGGGATCATTAAAGCAGCCTTCTGCAACGTAAATTTTATTCAGGGTGCGGACAAAATCGTCTTTATCGAATAACCACACTTCCACCGCGGCCGGTTCATTGGATGAGGCAAGCGTCTTTTTAACACTCGCGCCGCATTGACCCAAAAACACCTCATCAGCGCTTTCGATCTCAAACGATTCATCGTAGCTACGGCCTTTAAAGTAATTGGTGATCTTTTGCATCACCGGTGGGCCATAATTGCTGGCGGCCGGCGCGGCCGCAGTCTCTTTACGGAAACGCTCTTCTTCTTCTTTTTCGCGGCGAATCCGCGCTAGATTTTCTTGACCTTGTTTGATCTGTGCGATCTCTTCTTCTGATTTTGGACGTACCGCCTCATACAGCTTGTCCCAAATGTTAGGCTTGATCAACAATTGCCAAACTAGAGATGTGACCACCGAAAGGATGATCATTAAAATCACCCCTAAAATCACCGGAACAGCTTGTTGAAGCCAACTGGTCGGTTGTGCGGCAGGTGTCCCGGTCGCTTGTTGGGCCAAAGCAAAAATTTGTTGGAGACCCGCTTGGGCCGCACCGGTTTCACTTTGGATCAGACGCTCCACACGGGCCGCGGGTTCAGAGATCTGGTTTAACAGTTGCACAAGCGACGGGGGATCGTAATAGCCCGCTTGAAAGGCCGCGGCCAAGTTGATCACCCATTGATCTTGAGCGGCGGAGGTCATTTCATGCGGCGAACCGTCATAATACTGTACAGGCGCGAACCAATAACCAAATATCAATAACCCGAACAAAAACGCAAGAACTACTGCCACCACGGCCACATAACTGGGCATGTAGGGTTTTAACACGATTACGTATAACCCGTTATACGTATCGATTAACCAATTACGAATTTTTTGAATCATATTTCAGCCTTTCGTATACGTGAGTGGCGACACGTTCCCACCGACGAATGATTTAACCTCAAAGCTTTAAAGTAAACCGTGCTTTTAGCTTAAATCAACTTAAAACCTAAAACTTAAAATTGAAAAGCGTGCCGTTGAGCGACAACACGCTTTTCAGTATAGCGCACGTTCGATTTTGTGCAACGAAAAACTTACTTTAACGGGCGGATTCGTTGTCCAATAAGGCCTCACTATCCTCTTTCTGGCCCAATTTCGGCAACTTCCAAGAGGAATACTCGCAACTGGGATAACGAGAGCATCCATAGAAGGTGCGTCCGCGCCGAGTTTTGCGTTCCACCAATTCACCGCCGTCGGTTGTGCCACACCGTGGACATAATACCCCAGTCAACGCCAAGTACGGTTCTGTGTGTTTACAATTCGGGTAATCTGAACACCCGATAAACTTCCCGAAGCGCCCATAACGGATCAACAAGGGCTTTCCACAGACCGGACAATCACGCCCGATCAATTCCTCTTGTTCGATTCGCGGCATGGTCTCGCGGGCGTGTTCCATCTGATGCTCAAACGGTTTGTAAAAGTCCTCTAACATCGGTTGCCATTCAATTTTCCCTTCAGAGATGTCATCTAACTGTTCTTCCATCTTCGCGGTAAATTGATAATTCATGATCTCCGGAAAATAAGTGACCAACAGATCATTCACGATTTTTCCGGTTTCACTTGGCACAAGTCGCTTATCGACTTTTTCGACATAATCCCGATCTTGGATCACAGCGACAGTAGGGGCATAGGTACTCGGCCGTCCGATCCCATATTCTTCTAACACACGTACTAAACTCGCCTCCGTATAACGGGGCGGCGGTTGGGTGAAATGTTGTTCCGGAAGCAACCGTACCAGATTGAGCAGTTCATCCACACTCATTTCCGGCAAGATCCGCCCTTCTTCCCCATCCTCCGTCAGATCTTCATCGCGGGCATCCTCATACAATGCCAAGAAGCCGGGGAATTTGATCGTGCGTCCCGATACCCGAAATTCATAGGTCAACTGATCACGACTCCCACCCGCGCCGATCTCCACCCGCAAAGTATCGTAGATCGCATTAGCCATTTGACTCGCGATAAACCGCTCCCAAATCAACGTATACAACTTGTGTTGATCGCGTGATAACAAGGTTGCTAACGCTTTGGGCGCACGAAAGACACTCGTCGGGCGGATCGCCTCATGTGCTTCTTGCGCGCCTTTGGTCTTTGTCCGATAGAGCGGCGCACGTTCTGGCAGATAGTCCGCACCAAAACGTTTCTGCACATACTCGCGTGCGTCTTTTTGCGCGATCGGAGAAACACTGGTGCTATCCGTCCGCATGTAGGTGATCAACCCGACCACACCCTCTTTACCGATGTCGATCCCTTCATACAGGTCTTGGGCAGCTTTCATCGTGCGCTTGGCCGAAAAGCCGAATCGCCGGGAAGCCTCTTGTTGTAAGGTACTGGTGGTAAACGGAGCAGACGGTTTCCGTTGCCGTGTGCCACGCTTGACATCTGTCACCCAATATTGACTCTGTTCCAAGATCGCTAAATGCGGCAAAACGTCTTGTTGTTGGGTAAAAGCGACCTCCTCACCGCGGATCTTCATCAACCGCGCTAAAAAGGCCCGATTCGCCTTGCCATTTGCCCCTTGTTTGCGGAGTTCAGCATCCAACGTCCAATATTCTTCGGTGATAAATTGTTCGATCTCACGTTCACGATCGACCACCATCCGTAGCGCGATACTTTGCACCCGTCCGGCTGATAACCGATTCCGCACCCGATCCCATAACAATTCGGTGATGTTATACCCGACGATCCGATCCAAAATCCGGCGAGCCTGTTGGGCGTTGACCAGACTCATATCAATGTTGCGCGGATGCTGAAAGGCATGTTGTACCGCGCTATCGGTGATCTCGTGGAACACCACCCGCTTAGTCCGCGCCCCTTCCATCTCCGCCGCTTCTAACAGATGCCAAGCGATCGCTTCACCTTCGCGATCCGGATCAGTGGCAAGGTAGATCTCTTCAGCGCTATCAGCGGCACGTTTTAATTCTTTGACCGTATCGCGCTTTTCATTCGGCACGCGATATTTCGGCTGAAAGTTATTTTGGACATCCACCGAAAGTTGTGTCACCAACAGATCGCGCACATGCCCTTTTGATGCCTTGACCACATAGCCATCACCCAAAAATCGGCCCACCGTGCGCGCTTTCGCCGGAGATTCCACGATCACCAATTTTCCCTTACGACGACGCGGTTTCGCTTCATCTGTGCTGGATTTTTTCTTTTTGGCAACCTTCGTTTTGCCTTTGGCGGCGGTTTTCCCTTTGGCCTTCGCCTTGGTTTTGACCTTCGGTTTCGGCTCCAAGGCCGGTTGTTCGATCTGATCATGCGCTTCGGTTCTGCCCACCCGAAACATCTTCGTATCACACACCGGACAAGTGCCGCTGACCCCCGGCCGTCCTGACTCGCTAAACACCGGAGTCGGGTTTAACATTTCGCGCTTTTCGCGGCATTTAACGCAATAGCCTTGCGTGGTATCGCTCATCAGCTTCCCTAGATTAGATAACTTCCCGAACAGGCGCTTAGATTGCCCTGTCATTCTGATATGAGGACATGATTTTAAAGATAACTATCTTGGTTGGTGGCACGCAAGTGTTTGACCACTTCACGCACATCTTGCGCGCGATCTTTATGACAGATCAGTAACGCATCTTCGGTATCGATCACGATCATATCTTCAACGCCCAACGTAACGATCAAGCGATTGCCGAATACCAACGTATTATGCGTATCCAAAATCACCCGATTTTCTACCTTCCCCCGAAAACAATTACCAAATTGATCCAGTTCCAACACTTCAAACAAAGATGACCAACTACCCACATCGCTCCACCCAATATCCACCGGAACGACCGCGATCTGAGTCGCGCCTTCCATGATCGCATAATCGATCGAGATCTTCGGCATCCGATGCCATAAGCGTTCCAAGGTTGCCTCATAATCTGGTTGATCGACTTTGGGCATCAGTTCACGCAATAACTGATACATGCGGGGTTGTTGGCGCTCAAATTCTGCTAACGCCTTGCTGGTTTTCCAGATAAACATACCAGAATTCCAGCAATACCGTCCAGAGGCCAAAAATGCCGTGGCCGTCACCACATTCGGTTTTTCAGTAAAACCTAAGGCATGATAGCCCTTGATCCCATTGAATTGTTTTAACAGGGCCCCTTGTTGGATATACCCAAAACCCGTCGCCGGATAGGTCGGTGCGATCCCCAAGGTGACGATCCGATCTTCTTGAGCGATCTCATACGCCGCTTGTAAACTTTCCCGAAACGCCGCTTGTTTAGCAATATAATGATCGGCGGGCAATAACACCACCGTCGCATTCGGATCACGTTGATGAATCGTCGCAATACCTAGCGCTGTGGCCGCAGCATTATCGCGGGCGCTAGGCTCAATGATAAAATTTTCTTTGGGAATCTCTGGGACATCGGCTTGCATCGCTTGTACATAACGTTGTCCGGTGATGATATACACCTTTTCCGGTGGAAACAGCGGCGCAAGACGTTCGACGCTGATCCGAAACATGGTTTGATCATCGATCAATGGCAATAATTGTTTCGGCATATCCTTACGACTCATCGGCCATAACCGAGTCCCGCCGCCACCTGCCAAGATCATCGCATAATAGTTGCTCATAATTGCCTAGCCTACACACCATTTTACGAATACGTGAGGCTATATTGCATGTGCGTTATCATTTGTGCAAGCCCCTTTAACTCTAAAAGGGTCAAAGTGCTACTCACCACCGTGATCGGCAATTGCGTGATCCGGACAATTTCATCAATATGGATCGGGTTTACACTTAAAACCTCCAGAATTTGCCGTTCGGTTTCGCTCTCCGGCATGACTTGTACGGTCGTTTGATGCGTGATGATGTTCTCATAGCTCAAATTCAATTCATTGAGGATGTCTTCCACCTGCATCACCAATTTCGCGCCGTCTTGGATCAAGCGGTTCGCCCCAACGCCTTTATCGCTAAAAATACTCGACGGAATCGCAAATACATCACGCCCTTGACGCAAGGCCGCGTCCGCCGTCAACAACGCGCCACTTCCCGCCGGAGCTTCTACCACCAATAACCCCAACGCTAACCCGCTGATCAAACGATTGCGGCGCGGGAAATTTTGCGGAATCGGCGGCACACCGATCGGTAATTCGCTGATTAACGCGCCCTGTTGACTGATCTTGCGTGCCAAGTCCCGATTTTGAGTGGGATACACTTGATCCAAGCCATGCCCCAAAATGGCGATCGTTTGTCCGCCGCCGTCTAACGCCCCTTGATGTGATGCGGTATCGATTCCCTCGGCCAGTCCGCTGATGATCGTGACTCCCTGTTGTGCTAAGGCTTTCGCAAATTGATGTGCCACATCGCGCCCATATTTCGTAGCGCTCCGAGTCCCAACCATTGCGAACCCTTTATCGACGGCCAACTGCCCGATCACATATAAAATCGGCGGTGGGTCATCAATTTGTCGCAACAAATGGGGATATTCCGCATCGTAAAGGGCGATAAAGCGCACATTAAACTTTTGCAGTTTCTCTAATTCCGCCTTGAGATCGATCTTAGCGCGCATGGTCATCAAATATTGGCGCTGATCGTCTTTAATCGGATATTGGCGCAATTGTGCTTCTGTGGCGTGCCAAGCCGCTTCTAAAGTGCCAAACCACGCCAAAAGCTGCTGCATTCGTTTTGTTTTAATGGATCCGATCAGGCTAAAACCTAACCAATACACCCGTTCATCCCAAACCACATGACATCCTTTAGGGGATCGTGATCACCACTTTACCGACGGCCTGACGTTGGATCAAGCTATAGAGGGCTTCGGGTGCGTGAGCAAGGTCAAAGGTACGCGCTACACTGGTTTGCAAGCGGCCTTCAGCTGACCATTTCAGCAATTGACGCAACGATCCGATCAATACTTTCGGGTCTTTTGCCAAATACGCCCCCCAATAGACTCCCAACACCGAACAATTTTTCACCAAAGTCAGATTCACCGGCAATTGTGGGATCTTGCCCGCCGCAAATCCGATCACCAACAAGCGCCCTTCCCATGCGATCGATCGCAACGCTTGATCGAACAGATCCCCACCGACCGGATCATAGATCACATTTGCACCTTGACCGTGGGTGATCTCCCGAACGCGATCGCGAAGGTTTTCTTTCGTGTAATCGATCCGATGATCTGCGCCGAAACGGTGAGCCAAGTCTAATTTTTCGGAGGAACTGGCCGCCGCGATCACCGTCGCACCCATTAGTTTCCCGATCTGAACCGCCGTGGATCCGACTCCACCGCCCGCCCCTAACACCAACAGCGTTTCACCCGCTTGCAGATGCGCCCGATGCTCTAACGCGAGATGCGATGTGCCATAAGCGATCGGGAACGCCGCCGCCATGTCGTATGACATCCCATCCGGGATCGGGATCGCGGATTGCGCGGAGATCACCACTTCCTCCGCCATGCCGCCATATTCACACACCGCCATGATCCGTGTACCGACTTTGAGCGGGGTCGCATCATCGCTCACTTCGATCACCTCACCCGCGATCTCCATGCCGGGCGTAAATGGCAACGGGGGTTTGACCTGATATTGCCCCGCGATCATCAACGTGTCCGCAAAATTCACCCCACAAGCATGGATTTTGATCCGTGCAAATCCGGCTTGTGTAGGCAGTACCGGCCGATCGACTTCCGTCAACGTCAATAGCGAGGGATCACCCCATTCACGACATAAAATTGCTTTCATAAAAACCAACCTGTTTTAAGTTTTGGAAATTGAGTCATCACCTTAACCCGAAAGCGGTGAATCATGCAAATTGTCATGGGGGAAAGACAAGATGAGCAAGGGAGATTTTCCCTCACTCATGCGGGCTTATTCTGGGAGTAAACCCTCTGGCAACCGGACGATGATCCGGTTTTCATCGGTATTGGTCTCTAGGATCGTGTGTTCCGTCACCGGGATCAACACCTCTCCATAGCGTTCGCTCTGCACGACATACACATCATTCGCGCCAGTTTCCAACACATCGGTGATCGGGCCGAGGACCTCGCCACTTTCCATTTCTACGGACATCCCGATCAACTGAAAGAGGTAGATCTCATCGTCTTCCAACGGCACAGCATCCGCTAGATCGATCAACACATACAGACCACGCATAAACTCGGCCGCATTGCGATCCGGCACTGATTCCAGCGTGATCAAGGCATGATCGGACGTTAAACGCACACTTTTGATCTGGTGCGAAGTCACTCGTTCTCCAGCTTGATCGGGAGAGGTATAGACGTGTTTAGTCTGACTTAACCGCTCTGGGTAATCGGTCAGAATCCGCATCTTCAATTCTCCTTTGACCCCATGAGGCCGCAGGATCTCCCCGATCAAGAGGTATTTCGGTGGTAGAGTCATCGTTTAATCGATCTCAAGGATGACGCGCTTATCGCTTTTGGTAGCGACGCGCAACAGGGAGCGGATCGCGTTGGCAACTCGCCCATTTTTCCCGATCACCCGCCCCATATCCCCTTGTGCAACATGCAATTGTAAGATCACCGTAGAAGTGGTCTCTTTGCGTTGCACCGTGACACCATTGGGATCATCAACCAGATTTTTAGCGATGAACTCCACCAGTTTCGCATCCATGGCTAATTTTTCGCCTTGCTTTGTTTGCCTTCACCGGCCGCAGGGGACGGATAGCGCGTTTTCGGGCTAACGGGCGGTTGGGCAGCCTTATGCGCGGCGGCCTCTTGGGCCAACGTTTCTAAGGCTTCGCCTTTACGCATCCGTTCAAACAACGCATAGGTACCGGTGCGTTCCAACACGCGCCGGGCCGCGTCAGACGGTTGCGCGCCCACGTTCAACCAATACAAGGCGCGGTCGAACTTGATATCATCCGTCGCCGGGCGGGTACGGGGATTATGAAAGCCGATCACTTCTAATTCCGCGCCATCACGCGATTTACGTTGATCGGTCACGACGATACGATACGTGGGTTGTCTTTTCAGGCCCATACGACGAAAACGAATACGGATCATGTCTCTTTATCTCCTAGGGGTGAGGCAACATACCTCACGTAAATCAACCAAATAAATTCGGGGGTAAACCGGGAATCTTGGGGAAGCGTCCCTTACGAATCTGCCCCATCATATCCTGCATTTGTCGGAACTGCTTCAGCAGGTCATTCACATCGCGCACTTCCACACCGCTCCCGGAAGCGATGCGTTTCTTGCGACTGGCATTCAGGATTTTCGGGTTATTCCGTTCGGTGCGGGTCATGGAATTGATTATTGCTTCAACTCGCTTGATCCGCTTTTCAACGGTCTCTTGATCCATCTGATTTTGCATTTGAAGCTGGCTCATACCCGGAATCATGTTCATGATCTGACTGATCGGCCCCATGCGCCGGATTTTTTGCAACTGCTCTAAGAAGTCTTGGAGCGTGAACTGATTTTCCATCAGCTTCTTTTGCAGTTTTTCCGCTTCGGCTTCATCATATGCGGCTTCCGCTTTCTCGATCAGGGTCATAATGTCGCCCATCCCGAGAATCCGATCCGCTAACCGATCGGGATGAAAGACTTCAAACCCGTCGATTTTTTCGCCTGTACCGAGAAATTTAATCGGCACATTCGTCACCGCACGCATCGAGATCGCCGCACCACCACGGGCATCACCATCGATTTTCGTCAAAATCAACCCGGTGATCCCCACACGCTGATTAAAGCCCTGCGCGATATTCACCGCTTCTTGTCCGGTCATCGCATCCGCTACCAACAAAATTTCCGCCGGATTTGCGCGCCGTTTGATCTCTTCTAATTCTTCCATCAAGCGATCATCGATCTGCAAACGGCCGGCGGTATCGATAATGCACACCGCCGCATTTGCGTCTTTAGCCGCTTTTAAACCCCGTGACACGATGTCCGGCGGGGAGGCCCTTGTGCCTTCTTCATAGTACGGCACACCGATTTGTTTTGAGAGGGTAATCAACTGATCCACAGCGGCAGGACGGTAAGTATCCGCTGCAATCATAAACGGTTGACGGCCTTCGCGCCGTAAGTATACGGCTAACTTTGCGGCCGTAGTCGTTTTCCCAGACCCCTGTAAACCGATCAACATGATCACATAAGGCTTGGTACTGCCTGAAAAATTCAATCGCCCCGGTTCGCCTAGCGTGGTGATCAATTCCTCATGGACGATCTTCACGACTTGTTGACCCGGCTTTAAGCTCTTGGTGATGTCCGCGCCGATTGCGCGCTCTTTAATCCGATTGACGAAATCTTTCACCACAGGCAGCGCGACATCCGCTTCCAGCAGCGCCATCCGCACATCACGCATCGCGGTGTTGACATCATTCTCGGTAAGTTTGCCACCATTGCTAAGACGATCAAAGGTCGCTTGTAGCCGTTGGCTCAGACTTTCAAACATGGACGTTGAAATGCTTTCAGACACATGGAATTTAACAGAATAGACGAATTGTATTAGACGATAGAGGGTACGTCAAGATTAAGTAATCTCGGAAAGGCCCACCACCCCATCCCACGCGGGTCAGTTCCCTCCCGATGTATGGGCCTCATCTGGGATCGTCTATA
This sequence comes from Anaerolineae bacterium, assembly GCA_025454525.1. Taxonomy (GTDB): domain Bacteria; phylum Chloroflexota; class Anaerolineae; order Aggregatilineales; family Phototrophicaceae; genus JALOOG01. The sequence continues at coordinate 62,950 of JALOOG010000007.1, forward strand.
ATTGGGTAGTACACATTCATCGATAACGACAACAGATTGGAGAATGAAAAAATGACCCGATTACGCTTATTGGTTCTTGACGACTATGAAGGTATATTGGCGAATGCTCCAGCGATGGATCGCCTACGTCAGCTTACCGATGTGACGATCCTAAATCACCCTCTGTCCGTTGACCATTATCAAGAATTGAGCGGCTACAATGTCCTCCTAACGCTACGTGAGCGGACAAAGATGGATCAAGAATTTTTTAAATTCTGCACAGATGTCCAACTCATCTTGCAGACCGGTGGACACGCTTATCATCTTGATGCCCATGCGGCAACGGAGCAAGGCATTGCGGTTGCGCTTGGACGCGGTGCCACACAACCGATGGTGGCCGTACCAGAACTGGTTTTTGGATTCATGTTGGGTCTCGTCCGACAGATTTACCCGTTAACCACAGCGCTACACAACGGCAACTGGTTAGAAGAAACAATCGGAGGATCACTCTCCGGACGTACCTTAGGGATATTGGGTTATGGTCGGCACGGTAAACCCGTTGCCAGACTAGCACAAGCCTTTAACATGCAGGTGATCGCATGGGATCGTACTGGTAACAACCCCCAAACAGATGAGTATGGTGTTGAACGCTTTGACTTGGATACTTTGTTAGGGATGTCCGATATTGTGTCCATCCATCTAAGGCTATCGGATGACTCGCGGGGACTGCTGAATCAAGAGAAGCTGTGGAAGATGAAGCGGGGCGCAATCCTCATCAATACAGCACGCGGGGCGATTGTTGATGAGGCGGCTTTGGTTGAGGCACTCCGCGAAAAACATTTAGCTGGTGCAGGGCTTGATGTCTTTGAAATTGAGCCGTTACCCTCATCCAGCCCTTTGCGAACGGCCCCTAATGTCCTTTTGACACCCCATATCGGTTGGAAAGTGAATACGGTCTTACATGAGTTTGTTGCGATTGCCGCTGATCAGCTAGAAGCATGGTTAGATCATCGTCTTGCTTCTACACAGCTACTGAATCCGGCGGCAATGCTAATTGATCGTCCTCGCACTGGTGGGGTGCAATCATGACACTTGTTTAAGATCAGACGTAACCTTAGGAAAGTAGCTTATTTACGACATGCGAAGCGAGTACGAAAATTTTCCTGATATTACTTCTGTGTCCTCATTCCTCTCAGAAAACTACACCTGCCAATGGGGACGGATCAAACCATCCCACGCGGCCCACTTCCCTCCCCATGCATGGGCTGAGGGGGCGACAGTAGCAAAAAGAAGGTTCATCTGGAAGACTCTTTGTCACCACAACAGAAAGGTCAACCTGATGAACCTGAGAACACGATACCAGTGGGTGAAGAAAAGCAGCAAGACGTGGAATGGGGTCAGCCGCCATTTTCGGGAAAACGTGTCTTGGTTCAGTCGCGGGGTGGTGCGCGTCCAAAGTAGTCAACTCCGCAAAATCGCGGGGGTCAGCGGAGGACGCGCAGACCGTCAGCGGAGACGGTGACAGCGGTTCATCGCTCAACGACAGCCGATGAAAGCATTCTTTCAAGGTTGGACGGGAAGCGTGGTGAAAGCCATGAAGCCGAAAACGGTGGTGTTGGGGGTAGACGAAACGAAACTGAAAGCGGCGTTTGGGGTGATGGTGGTGGGGATGGTGTACGAAGGTGGGAATACGCCCAACGGATGTGGATTGAGCAAGCCTTTCGTGACCTCAAATCGCACGGTTGGCAAGTCAAAGCCTCTCTTCGTGACGACCCCGACCGCATGGCACGCTGGTGGATTCTGCTG
>JALOOG010000064.1 GCA_025454525.1 Anaerolineae bacterium
TCAAGATTTGTAGTTATTTTAAAAGTGATTGGATAAAATCAATTTTCATATCAATATTGCTTAATCTTGCATTTAGAGCTGACTTGCGTTTTACCCCAAGACGTAGATCAGCCTTGGACGTTCACGATTGATCTATCCTATCATTTCAAAAAGACCCCGGTGAAAAGTCGGGACATTTGTTACGACTTGTTCGCTCATCTGTGCTATCATCGATTCAACACGACATGTATTCGGTTGAGAGGTGTCCGATGATCCGTAAAGCTGCGTTTTTTTGGGCGCATAAGCGAATGTCTTACAGTAAAGATTGTGGTGCCGCCGCCGAAAAATTTTTCCCATGCGCCGCCGCGCTTACCGCTGTTTTGACACGCGCCCAGATCGCAAGCAAAATTTAGATTAAAAACAAGGGGCATGATCCGATTTCTTGGCTTATTGGGTATAATCTAACCTAAGGGTACAGCAACAGGACATCCCCGGCATGTATAACTTACTTGTGGTTAGTCGTGACCTTGCCTTCATCCACCAATGTCAGCAATTGGTGGATTATGATGTGATCCATGCCACTGATCTAGACGGGATCAAAGCGGCCGTCTCGAAATTTTATGATCACTTGATCTGTATTCTGGATCTTGAACAGACCGCTTTGAGTTTTGAACAGGTGCAATCCTATAAATATCCGACCCTGATCGCAGCCAGCATCGATCAACAGGCGCAAGTCTCCCATTACTTAAAACATGGGGCCTTTGATTATCTGTTCAAACCGATCCCTTCGGAATTGTTGTTAAAACGGCTGAAAAATGCGGATGCCCTTAGCACTTATGAAAATTTGACGCGGATCACCACCTTTGATCTCCGGAGTCCGCTCTCAGTGATTCAAGGCTATACCAGTTTGCTGTTAGAAGATTATGAGCTGTTTGATGAACAGCAACTTCAAGATGCCATCAGCGCGGTCGCTGAGTCGACTCAAACCGCCTTGAAGGTGATCGCGTTGATTAAAGACCTAGATGAGGTATCGTCGGATCATCTGCAATTGGTCAAGACGCGGCTTGATCCCTATAGCTTGTTGATCAGCAATGCGCGTGAATTTCAGAAAGCAAATTTGCGTTGGAAAAACCGGGCGTTACGACTTGAGCTTGACGAAACGCTACCCAAAATTGAGGCGGATGAATGGCGTTTACGTCAAGCGCTTCGCATCATGTTTGAGACCTTACCCAGACGCGGTGAAAGTTTGATCACCGCCTATCAACAAGGGGAGTCGTTGGTGATCCGTTTATCCCCGCTTTCCGATCATCATAATGTCTATTCGTATCAACGTATGGTCAAAGACGGTTATTCTCGTTTGTACATTTCGGGTCAGATCTTTCGCTTGCATGGGGGCAGCATCCAATTTAGCGAGACCCCTGAGAATGGCATTTCGGCCCTGTTGATCTTACCGATTGCGGAGTCTTAACGGATATGCCACGTTTATTGCTCATCAGCCATGATCGCACCTTAATTGAACAATTTTACGGAATCAACCATTACGAGATCGTGATCAGCACCGATAAAGACAAGATCAATCGCATCATCCATGCCGATCATGAGCGCTTGTTTTGTGTGTATGATGTGGAGGTGGAAGTGCCGTTTGACCTCTTGTTACAACGCTATTATCCGATCATCATCGTCGCCAGTTTTGAACAGCAAGGTTTGGTAAACGACTATTTACAGCGCGGCGCGGTGGATTTTCTGCTCAAACCGACCAATCCCGACCTGTTACAAAAGCGCTTGGCCAATGCTCACGGACTCAATGTCTATACCCAACTGAACCGGACGATCTCGCGTGATTTACGTAGCCCACTGACCGCGATTCATGGCTATGCAACGCTGTTAATGGATTATCCAGAGACGTTTGATGCAGAAAAAACCAAGGCGATGCTCAACAAGATCTGTCAGGCGGTGGAGCGCATCCTCGAAAATATCAGTTGGGCGCAAGACGTGGGGCGGATCATCTCTGGGGATATTCTACTCTCTAAGAATCGGGTGCGGGTGGGAGAGTTATTGCGGAAAACCGTCGGCAATTATCAGGCCCTCAATAAAGGCAAACCGTTACAGGTGGAATTGGACATCGCGAACGGCTTACCCGATCTACAAGGTGATGAATGGCGCTTAGAACAAGCCTTGATCACGATCTTAAAGGCCTTGGTCAAAGATGAATTTCGGCTTTCGGCCCAACGCCATTACAGCGGTAGCTCTATTGTGATCGAGATCACCCTGTTACACACTTGGCGTTATATGCGCGATTATCAACGCCACTTTGAGGATCTGCTCTCGCAATATTACATCGCCACTTATATTGTACGACGACACGGCGGACAGATCGATTTTGAGGAGATTCCGGGTCAACAAATTACGGTACAAGTGATCCTCCCGATGCACTACGATGAATAAACCCACCAGAACCGACGCTAGTCGTAGGCGTTGCGTCATGCTAGGATCATCCAAACTGTGATACAATCGCGCAAAATCGTGAGGACGATATGCTGGATCTGGGAGTCGTGATCGTTAATTGGAATACGTGTGCGCTTTTGCGGAAATGTCTACAAACGGTAGAAGCGAGTCAAGGGGATTTCAAGTTTAAAACGATCGTGGTCGATAATCATTCACCGGATGATAGCGCAGACATGGTACGGCGGGAATTTCCGCACATCCATTTGATTGTCACTCCCGAAAATAACGGCTATTCGTATGCCAATAACATCGGTTTACGGGCGTTGGGCTTTCAGGGAGCGGGACAAGTGGAGAGCGATGCGCCCCGTTACGCGCTCTTGCTCAACCCAGATACGGAAGTACCACCAGAGGCGTTATACCAGATGGTGCAGTACATGGACAGCGATCCCACGATTGGGATTGCGGGGCCTAAGTTGATCATGCCGTTAGAAGACGGTAAACTGGATGTAGCCTGTCGGCGCGGTTTTCCGACTCCCGAAGTAGCGTTTTATCATTTTTCGGGCTTAGCCAAGTGGTTTCCCAACAGCCCGCGCTTTGGACGCTACAATATGACGTATCTTGACCCAGATCAAGAGACGGAAGTCGATTCAGTCGTCGGGGCCTACATGCAAATTCGACGGGAAGCGATCGCACAAGTCGGCCTGTTGGATGACACATTCTTTATGTATGGAGAAGACTTAGATTGGGCGCTTCGGGTGAAAAACGCGGGATGGAAGGTCATGTACCACCCGCAAGTAATCGTCAAACACATCAAACGGGCGGCGAGTCGTCGCAGCCCGAAGGCGCAGTTCGAGTTTTACCGGGCCATGCTGATCTTTTATCGCAAACATTACCAGAGGACGACCCCTCTATGGCTTCACAGCCTCGTCTTGGCGGGCCTGCTCTTGAAGGGCGGAACGCGGATGTGGCGGGAAATCCGTCACCCACACGCTACGAGTTAACGCCCCCAACCGTCAATACCAATACCAACAACTCGGTGCGATCGCTCTTTGCCAGCGCGATCGTTTTAAGCGATCTGCTGATGGTGATCATCGCTTTTGGCTTGGGTTATGTGGCACGAATGACCTTGCCCTTGTTTGATATACCGGATGCAGTGCCACCGTTTGAGGACTATCTGCCCACGTTAACCTTACATTTAGCGATGACGATCCTGCTGATGTACGCTTCGCGGTTGTATCATCAACGTCGCACGTTTAGCCGGATTGATGTCTTTCGCACGATCGCGGGCGCGATCACCGTCGCTTCCATGTTAGTCTATGGGATGCAAGACTTCATCTTTAAAAACACCGTCTTAGAGGTCGATTACCCGCGTGGCATGTTCTTCTACGTGTGGATCTTTAGCGTGTTATTGGTCTTTTTTGGGCGCGAAAGCTTACGGCGCTTACAATGGGAACTTCGGCGACGCGGGATCGGACGCGATAACCTGTTGATCATTGGCGCGGGTCAATTGGCCCGCGATCTGGTGCAGAGCATCACCGATCATCCGGAACTTGGCTATCATGTGGTCGGGATCGTCAACAGTCCCGATCGTCCAAAAGCGAAAAAGATGGGCGTGCCGTTTTTGGGACTCTATGACGATGTGCCGGAGATCATCGATCGCTTTGGGGTGGAACAGGTGATCATCGCGATCCCCGAAGCACGACGCGCCGAGATCGCCGAATTGGTCACATTGTGTCAGCGTGGACGGGTGGATATTAAAGTTTACCCCGATCTGTTTTCCTACATGATCGGCGATCTGAACGTGGATGACCTCGGCGGGACTCCGTTGCTCACCGTGCGTGATATTGCCTTGCGCGGGTGGAAGTTGAGCGCGAAACGCGCCTTAGATCTGTTCGGTTCATTTTTTGGCTTGGTGTTCTTATCCCCGTTTATGCTACTCACCGCGGTCCTCATTCGTTGGGAGTCGCGGGGGCCGATCTTCTACACCCAAGAGCGCATGGGATTAGATGGCCGTCCCTTCCCGATGATCAAATTCCGCTCGATGCGGCAAGATGCTGAAGCGCAAGGCCCTGGATGGACGAAAGAAAACGATCCGCGTGTGACTCGGATCGGTAAATTTATGCGTAAAACCAATTGGGATGAGATCCCGCAATTGATCAACGTGTTATTAGGTCACATGAGCTTGGTCGGGCCGCGGCCCGAGCGTGCGGTGTGGGTGCAACAATTTAAAGCCACGATCCCGCGTTACATGGAGCGGCATCGCGAAAAAGCCGGCATGACCGGATGGGCGCAAGTCAACGGGTTACGCGGGGATACGTCGATCGCAGAGCGGACTTCTTATGACCTATGGTATGTCGAAAACTGGTCATTGTGGTTAGACATCAAGATCATTATTCGCACGGTCTGGCAGACGATCAGCCGTAGAAGCCCGAATGCGTACTAACATGGATGACTCGTTGAAAGCGCTTACCGAGGCGATGCACGCTTTTGTCAGCGCGAAAGGGTGGTATGCTGCCGAGTCCGCCAAGCCGCAAACTCCCAAAAACCTGGCGATCTCGCTGGTTTTAGAAGCGTCGGAAGTCTTGGAGCATTTCCAATGGCGAGATCAACACGTCGATCAAGTGGCCTTGGCCTCGGAATTAGCGGATGTGCTGCTCTATCTGTTACAAATTGCCAGCATCAGCGAGATCGATCTGGCGCAAGCGGTCTATGACAAGTTGCAACACAATTACAAACGCACATGGGAATGATCTTACCGGATGTCTTGGAGTCAGGTTTAGCGGTGGTGTTTTGTGGCACGGCCGCGGGCAATCGATCGGCACAAGTGGGGGCGTATTACGCGGGGATCGGCAATCGTTTTTGGCCGACCTTGTATCAGATTGGATTCACCTCGCGCTTGTTACAACCGACCGAGTTTCGACAAGCGTTGCATGATGGGATCGGGTTGACTGATCTGGCTAAATTTGCGGTAGGGGTGGACTCAGCGATCGCACCGACCGACTATGCACCGAGCGACTTACAGACCAAGATCCGCCATTATGCGCCGCGTTGGTTAGCGTTCACCAGCAAACAGGCCGCTAAAGTCTACTTTGGCACCAAAACAATCGCTTATGGTCAACAGGATGAGAAGATCGAACAGACCCGCATTTATGTGTTACCGTCCCCTTCCGGTGCGGCCCGACGCACTTGGGACATTTCGTGGTGGATCAAGCTGGCTGAGATGCGTTGAAACCTGTTAGACCTTAGTCAAGTAAGTTCGCACCCAAGCGAGTCCCTCTTCAAACGAGTCAAAATTGCGTTGATTGGCCCGCTTAGCCCGTTGGGTAAATTGTTCGGAATAATTTTGGATCGGGCGCGCAATCACCGATTTAGGCAAGATCACCGCGGACACACTGGAAACGGGATGCGTTTCCATATACTCGGCGATCTCCTCACCACGCCTGCGGAAATAGGGGGTAAAAGCGAGATTTTCACCTGTGAGATCGTGAATCATCAACAAGGGGCGATTCGGACGGGCGATCTTTAATTGTGCCAACGCCGCGTCGATATAGGCGTTAACGGTCTCATTTGAGCCGTCGAGAACGCGATAAACAGCGATTTGTCCATGGTCGAACCATTCACGGCACACGCCAGGGGTTAATTGTTCGACTCGCCACAGTGACATGATCACAGCTCCTTAGAAGATTCGTGGTGATTGCGATTAGGCAACAAATTACACCAATTCCCTTAAAATTCCAAGTAGGTTTAACCCTTCGTTAAGGATAAGACTTCGCTATAATAAAGGGTATAGACTAGAGCGACATCGCCTGTAAGGATTGACTATGGTTACGCCACAAAGTGAAGATTTTTCCAAGTGGTACAACGAAATTGTGTACCGTGCTGATCTTGCCGCCCAATCGCCTGTACGTGGTTGCATCATCATCAAACCGTATGGTTACGAAATCTGGGAGGCGGTCAAGAACTGGTTAGACCGCCGCTTTAAAGAAACGGGGCATCAAAATGCTTATTTCCCGCTGTTCATCCCCGAAAGTTATCTCAAGCGTGAAGCGGAGCATGTCGAAGGGTTTAGCCCGGAATTGGCAGTGGTGACGATCGCAGGTGGGAAAGAATTGGAAGAACCGTTGGTGGTGCGGCCCACGTCCGAGACGATCATCGGTGAGGCGTTTAGCCAATGGATTCAATCGTATCGGGATCTGCCGTTGTTGATCAACCAATGGGCGAATGTGGTGCGTTGGGAATTGCGGACGCGGCCGTTTTTGCGGACTACCGAGTTTTTATGGCAAGAAGGCCATACCGCTCACACCACAGAAGCGGATGCCGAAGCCGAAACCATGCAGATGTTAGACATTTACGCGGATTTTGCATGGAATCAAGCGGCGATGCCTGTGATCAAGGGGCGCAAAAGCGAGAATGAAAAATTCGCGGGTGCGTTGCGTACCTATACGATCGAAGGCATGATGGGCGATAAAAAGGCGTTGCAATCCGCCACGAGTCACAACTTGGGGCAAAATTTCGCTAAGGCGTTCAATATCAAGTATCTCTCCCGCGAAAACGTGGAGGAATATTGCTGGACGACCTCTTGGGGCATGAGTACCCGCATCGTCGGTGGGATCGTGATGACGCATGGTGATGATAAGGGCTTACGCTTGCCCCCACGAGTCGCGCCGATTCAAGTGGTCGCGGTGCCGATCTACAAAACCGAGACGGAGATCAGCGCCGTCACCGAAGCATTACAACGGATCGTCAAGGAATTACGCGGCGCGGGCATTCGGGTGCATATTGATGATCGCGATGAAACGCCGGGCTTCAAATATAATGACTGGGAGATGCGCGGGGTGCCGGTGCGCTTAGAGATGGGGCCCAAAGACCTCGAAAAGAATAGCGTGGTCTTGGCACGGCGCGATGTCCCCGGCAAAGAGGGAAAACAATTTGTCTCGCAAGACGGGATCGTACAGGCCGTCAAAGACCTGTTAGACACGATTCATCATCACATGCTTCAACAAGCGCAAGATTTCACCCAAAGCAACATTCAGGATGTCCATAGTCATGATGAGTTTAAACAGGTGATCGAAGCGGGGTATTGGGCGCGCGGATGGTGGGCCGGTTCTAATGAACAAGAACGCGGGATCAAAGAGGAAACCGGTGCGACCATTCGGTGTTTCCCATTGGATCAACCGGGCGGAAATGCGCCTTGTTTCTTAACGGGACAAACCGCCGATCGGATCGCGTTGTTCGCAAAAGCCTACTAAACCGATAAACCGACAGACAAACCGCGGAAAGGGTCGCCTTTCACGCGGTTTTTTTATCCCCGTCTCACTTATCCTCGTTAAAATGAAGGTCGTTTTTTGACTATCGGGGAAAAACCTTCTCATGCTCATCGAAAAATTACGTTTACGAGAATGGTATGCCGCCACACGGCCACGGGTGTTCACGGCCAGCTACGTCCCGATGGGTGTGGCGGGTGCGGCCGCGTTACAAGACGGCGTATTCCAAGGGTTTCCGTTTTTGTTGGCGTTGATCGGGGTGGTCTGTTTGCAAACTGCGGCCAACTTTATCAACGAATATTATGACTATCGTCGGGGAGCGGAAACGCTCAAAGTCGCGGGGCAAGGTATGATCCTCAAAAACAACCTGCTCACCCCACAGGACATCGCGATCGCGTCGGTGGTGACAACCGTCATCGGTGCAGCGATCGGGGTGTTTTTCCTGTTTTACAGCGGGTTTGATCTGCTGTGGGTTGGTTTGGGCGGGGTGTTAGTGGCGATCTTGTATACGGCGGGGCCGTTTCCCTTGGCCTATAATGGATTAGGTGAGATCGCGGTAGGGATCTTCATGGGGCCGATGATCGTGTTAGGGGCGTATTACGTGATGGCGCGCACGATGCCCAGTGAGTTGATCGTGATCGCGTTGCCCGTGGGCCTGATGGTGGCGGCGATCCTCCACGCGAACAATATTCGCGATCTAGAGGCGGATCGGGCGGTCAACAAACGTACCTTAGCGGTGCGCTTTGGCCGACAAGCAGCGCGGGTAGAATATCTGCTCTTGGTGGGTGGGGCGTATATCACCTTGATCGGTGTGGTGATCGTCGGACTCGTCCCCGTAACCGCCCTCTTAGCGCTGATCACACTGCCCGAAGCGTTGCGCTTAATCCAGATCATCAATAGAGAAGAAGATCCGCAAGTATTACATCCAGCGCAAGGGCGCACCGCGCTACTTCATGGGCAATTTGGTTTGTGGATGGTGGTCGGTTGGCTGGCATGGTTGGCCTTGGATGCCGTTGTCTTTATCTAAAAGGACGTTTGTATGACGACGCTCAAAAAACCCTCACAGACAATCACCAGTGAGACGATCGATACGCTTAATCGGCGGGTTTCGATCCGGGAATTTAGCGAAGATCCGTTGTATGATGACACGGTGGTGACGATCTTAAACGCGGCGCGCCGCACCTCAACCTCGTCCAACACGCAAAGTTACAGTTTTGTGGTGGTGCGCGATCCGCAAAGTAAACAAAAGTTGGCTCACTTGGCGGGGAATCAACAGTATATCGAAACGTGTCCGGTATTTGTGGCCGTCTGCGCGGATCTGTATCGCTTGGCACATGCGGCTCAAATGCACGGAGCAGATCTCGCGATCAACCTAGAGTTATCGATGGTGGCGATCGTAGACGCGGCGATCGCCGGCCAATCGGCCGCATTAGCCGCGGAATCGTTAGGACTCGGCACGGTGATGATCGGTGGAATGCGGAATCATCCGCACGAGGTGGCCGAAGTGTTAGGTTTGCCGCGTGGGGTGTTTGTGGTGTATGGCTTGTGTATGGGGTGGTATGAGACCCGGCCGCCGGCCCGTAAACCGCGTCTACCTGAAGAAAGCGTGATCCACTTTGAGCATTATCTTCCGGTGGATCACGCCACGCTGACTGATTACGATCAGCAATTGGCCGCGCATTATCGCAAAGAGGGACGTAAAACCTCTGACGCGGCTTGGACAGAGGTGATCGCGCAAAAGTTCGGCAAATTTAACCGGGAACATTTGCGCGGGTTCTTAGAAGATTGGGGATACGTCCTCGACTAACGTTGTAGCCACTTGCGACGATAAAGCCGTCTGGGAATCGGGGGTTGATGAGCATAATGCCACACTTCATCCGCGATCTGCCAGACGGCATCGGGATGCGAGACGCTTTTCGCCCGTTCTCCGCGCTGATGCAGACGCTCTACCCCTTCCGCTAACCATTGTTCTACGGTAGCCACGACCATTTCCGGCTTCGGTGCAAACACCCCGATCCCATGATCGACCACAAAATCAATATTACCGTCCTCTTGCCCCGGCACGCGATCGCTCAAGATGATCGGGAGTCCGGCGATACACGCTTCCATGATCGTTCCGGGGCCGGCCTTGGTGACGATCATATCCGAGGCGGCCATCAATTGCGGCATATTCTTGATAAACCCGAATACATGGATCGGTGAGGGGTGATCCCAAGTTTTAATGGCCTCATCTAACAGCGCTTTTTGGGCCTTGTTGCGCCCAGTCACCACTGCGATCTGACAACGGAGGCCGCGCTCAACGATCGCCTTAGTGGTCTCAAACAGCGGCCCCATGCCGTCTCCACCGGCCACCATGAGCAAGGTAGGCAGGGTTGCATCCCAGCCTAACAAGGCGCGTGCCTCAGACTTGGGAATCAGGGCGCGTTGAAAATTGATATGCACGGGCAAGCCGATGATCCGCATTTGTTCGGGGGTTAATCCATATTTCAGGCCGCGATCATACGCCGCTTGGGTGGGGACAAGGCAACGATCCACCCGCGAGTCATACCAAAAGATCGGCGTAGAGACCAGATCGGTCACCACGGTGACAAACGGCGGCCGTTGGGGGAAGGATTGATAAGCGGTCATACACGGTTGCGCGGTGACAGAATGCACACACACCACCACATCCGCGGGATGTTGGGCGACCATGCGGCGCAATTTACCGCGATTGTAACGATAGGTCAGGCGCGAGGTTAAACGGGCGCTGCGCGGGTTATCGGATGAACGATAAGCTAAACTCCATAACCATTTCCCGTTATGGATAATCCAAGGGTAAAATTCGGGCATGGTATTCGCCGGAAAGCGCATATTGCGATACACATCCACCAATTCGGCCTGAATGTGATCACTTCCGTAACGTTCGATCATGGCATCGCGGATCGCTTCGGCCGCGGCGCGATGTCCCCCACCCGTATCCGACATTAAAAACAAAACTTTCTTCGTCAAACTCAAATTCCTTAGCTTAGATGCGCTTGATGATAAAATCGATCGCAAGCGTCAAAAGAGGGACTCATCTATGAAGATTCGGACGGGATCACACGCTTGACTCGTTTATTAAACACGCTACGGGTCAATAAGACGCGCCGATCACAGCCTAAACACCGGAGTCCGATATCCGAACCGATCCGATACACTTCCCATTGATCGCTACCGCAAGGATGCGGTTTCCGCATTTGCACTCGGTCACCCGGTTTTATTTGAAGCATGATAGAATCAGTTGATAGAAGACGGCCCTATAGTTATACTGAATCTACTGACAAGAAACTAGGAGAAATTATCGTGTTACTGCTGCTGCTGCAACAGATCGGAAACTTAACCCCCATTGAGTTGTTCACCTTTATGATTGCGCTGTTGATCGCCACCTTGATCGGGATGACAGTGCATGAGTTTGCACACAACTATGTTGGGCATTTGATGGGCGATCCAAATCCGGCGCGGCAAGGACGCTTAACCTTAAACCCCTTGGTGCATATCTATCCCGCGGGCTTTTTGATGTTTTTGATCATCGGTTTTGGGATCTTGGGAACTGCACCGATCGCCGCACATCGGATGCGGAATCCGCGTTGGGGTTATCTTGCTGCTGTTGCGGCCGGCCCTTTCTCAAATCTGTTAATCGCGTGTGTGGTTGCAGTGATCATACGCATAATTGGGGTTGATACATTGGTAGGTAACGATACACTGTTCCTGTTTTTACGGGTGATCTTAACGGTCAATGTCGGTTTATTTCTGTTTAACTTGTTACCCTTATTCCCGATCGATGGATGGTGGATGGTGTTATCGCTGTTACCCGCGGATTTAGCGCATCAATGGGAACGGCACGCGCAAACGACTCAATATGTCTTTATCGGCTTGTTGTTTTTGAGCTTTGCGTTACCGGCCGGGATGTCACCGTTTGGTTTGATCATCGGACAGCCATTCAATTACATCGCCACACTCCTGTTACGCTTTGGGTTAGGGATCTAACACGTATGGCGGTGGGGTATCGCTTGCGGCAGGGGATCCGCGCCTTGTTCGCTTTTGCTCGTCCGATGGATTACGACCTTGCGGCCCGTTATCTCTCGGTGGATGAATTGCGTTTGTTTCGACAGATGCGACGCAATGAACAATGGCATAGCCTCAACGTGTTACGGAGTGTCCTCACGCAAGGGGATACCCCGCGTGAGTTAGCGGTCGCAGCCCTGTTACACGATGTCGGTAAGATCCGCTATCCGATGGCGATCTGGCAAAAGTCGTTAGCGGTGGTGATCGTGAAGCTCTTCCCCCGTCATGCTCAACGTTGGAGTCAAGCCGATGAGCGTGTTCGGTGGGCGCGTCCACTGATCGTCAAGGCGCGTCATCCCCAATGGAGCGGAGAACTGCTCTTAGCGACTCACAGTCACCCGTTAGCGATCTGGTTAGTCACACATCATCAAGACGCGGCCGATCTATGGCTGGAACACCCCGATTTTAAACTGCTTCAACGCTTGCAAGCGGCCGATAACGAAAATTAGTGAGGAAACAACATGGCAGAAATTTCAGTGGCGATCTTAGGATTAGGGCGACTCGGTGCATCGATTGGCTTAGCGCTGAAACGTTATAGCAGTCAGTCATCCGCCAATCACCAGTTTAAGATCACCGGTTACGGAAAAGGCACAAATGTGGACACCGCCCAAAAATTAGGCGCGATCCATACCACTGTCCGTAGCGCGGCGGAAGCGGTGCGCGGTAAAGATGTGATCGTGGTGGCGTTACCTTATGCGGAAGTGGCCGCGGTTTATCCCTACATTGCACCGGATGTCCGGGCCGGCGCGGTGATCCTAGATTTTTCCCCCCTCAAACAGCAAGCGCTCCAATGGGCGAAACAACATCTCCCCGCTGAAACCTATGCGATCGGGATGCAACCGATCGTGAACCCACGTTATCTATTCGATAGTGTGGATGAAACCGAACGCGCAAGCGCGGATCTGTTTGATCAAGGCATGATGTTAGTAACCCCCAACGTAAACGCGCTGCCGGCTGCGGTAGAGTTAGCGATGGATTTTGGGCAATTGGTGGGGGCGACCTCACGTTTTATCGATCCGGCGGAGCATGATAGCCTCAACGCGGCGATGGAGGGGCTACCTACCTTGATCGCCTTAGCCTATTTCCGCACGATCGCGCATAATCAGGGATGGGATGACCTGCAAAAGTTGACCAACCCCGCCTTCGGTGCGATCACGCGGCCGTTATTCGACACCCACCCAGATGATTTACGTGATCAATGGCTGCATAACCGCGATAGCTTGCTGCATTACACCGATCAATTGATCGCACAATTGCGGGAATTACGTCGGGCGGTAGCCGATCAGGATTCGATCGGGCTTGAAAGCGCGGTGGTAGACGCGGCCCATCGCTACGAAAAATGGTATAACCGCCGCTATAAAAATCAGTGGGATAAACAGTCTATCCCAGAACCGGAAAACTTGCCGACAGTGATGTCAACGCTCTTTGGCAATTACATCGCCAATAAATTACGGCGTAAACCGAACAAAGAAGAGACTCAAGATTAGGTTAGGATCAAAGCGCATGATGCAACAATTAGCGATCTTAGCGCGCCCCGCGCTACATCTTCCGGTGATTCGGAAAATTCGCCGCAATCATGGACTCGAACACGCCACGATTCATCTACTTTCGCGGCGTGTGAAAAATCTTTCGATGGCCGGGCGCAGTTCGGCCACGGGTTTTATCTTGATCGGTGAAGCTCCCACCGAACAGATCGAACAGGCGGCGCGAGAAGCACTCAATCGTATGAAAAAAGGGGAACATCAACTCGCTATTCATCCGAATTGTGGGACGAATCTGGTCACAACTGGCATGTTGACCTCACTGGCCGCGGTGATCGGCACACGCGGCGGCACGGCCCGCATCAATGGCGATCGGTTTGCCGGCCTCACCATTATGATGATGTTAGCGGTATTGATCTCACAACCGTTGGGGTTATCGTTGCAAAAACACTTCACGACCGACGGCGATCCCGGTGATCTGGAGATCGTCAGTGTCACCCGTAAAACGTGGGATGTGCCGATGTTGAAGCAGATGACGGTGCATGAGGTCGTCACCCGCGGAGGCAGCGCTTAAGATGAAGACTCCCAACACAGCTCGGTTATTTGCGACGCTGATCCTCATGGTGTTAATGATCGGCGCAGGGATCGGTGTCCCTTTTGCGTTGGCCGGCAACTTGCAAACCACTGGACAGATCTGTCTCGGTTCGATCGGCGTTGGGGTGTTGGTGTTAGTGGTCGGCGCGTTTTTTACGGCGCGCCAACGCGATTAATCCCCCCCGATCAATTGGCGGCGGATGTCACGAATTTCTGTCGCCAATAGCGTGTCATGGGTCACTTGTTCGGTGATTTTATTGCAGCCATGTAACACGGTGGTATGAGTGCGTCCACCAAAGGCCTGACCAATTTGGGGCAAAGAGGAATCGGTTAATTCACGCGCAAGGTACATCGCCACTTGTCGGGCATAATTGATAGGTTGGGTGCGACCTTTACCCGTGAGATCCGACACTTTGACCTCATAATGTTGGGCGGCAGCTCGGATCACATCGCTGATCGCGATCTGTTTGCCGTGGGGGCGGGGGGCCTCAAAACGCTGTAAGGCGTTGGCGGCCGAGTCGAGGGTTAACGGTTGACGGTTTAATTGAGTTTTAGCCACCATTTGATTAAACACCCCTTCTAATTCACGAACATTTTGACGAGCGCGCTCCGCGATCAAGGCGATCACCGCGGGATCGATGTGGATCTGGCGTTCTTGCGCCCACATCTTGAGGATCGCCACGCGGGTTTCAAATTCAATGGGCGCGATGTCTACCATCAGACCGCCCTCAAACCGCGAACGTAGCCGATCGTCTAAGGTGGTCAATTGTGACGGTGGACGATCCGAGACGATCACGATCTGTTTATTAAAGGTGTAGAGCGCGTTAAATGTATGGAAAAATTCTTCTTGGGTGCTGTCTTTGCCCGCGATAAACTGCACATCATCCATCAGCAACACGTCCACCGAACGATATTTTTCACGAAACATAGCGGTAGTGCGTTGTCGGATCGAGTCCACCAGGTCATTGATGAACGCCTCCGACGGCACATAGACGACTCGTAAGTTTTTCGCCTTACAGGTATGCGCGATCGCCTGGAGCAGATGCGTTTTACCGAGTCCGACTCCGCCATAGATCATAAACGGATTATAATTGCGTCCCGGATGTTCGACCACTGCCCGTGCGCCTTCATACGCCATACGATTCGATGCGCTGACAATATAGCGATCAAACGTAAAGCGTGGGTTTAATTCGCTTTCGGGGATTGCGGTGCGTTCTGTCCGGCTGATGTGAGCATGTAACGAGGAGGGCTTCGGTGAAGTGGCCACCGCGGCCGCCTGATTTTGATGTTCAGCCAATAAGCGTAATAAAGGCGCGTCTGTTTCTAGAGGGGGCGCGGGCTTTGGAGCGGGTTTAGAAACCTCAAAGCGGATTTCGGCACTCCGGCCACAGACATCGGTCAACACCCGCCAGATCGTGCGATACAAGCGGTGTTGTAACATATCCCGCGCATAAGTATTACGAACACCGATCACATAGACCTCGTTGTCCATTCGCAAGAATACCGCCCCTCGTAACCATGTCTCAAAATTGGCCCGATCGAGTTGTAATTCAAGTTGTTGATAAGCGATGTTCCAAGCCTCTTGCGCTTTCACGATGTTTACTCTCTTTACCAGCATGGACGGTAAAAGGCTTGGCCGGCACTTAGCAAAGCAAAGCCTGTGGCCATTACAGCCCCCGTTTCACAGTATTAAACTCGCTGAATGATTCGTCTACACGGGGTGCGCGGTTGTTAACGTGTCACCCTTTTCGCCGGGCTGCGTGTCTTCCAACGCTGCAAGACGGCTGTGGTCTATGTGTCTACCTAGTATAACGCACCTTTTGGATTCCCTCAACAGGATTCCTGAAAAAACGCCAAATTTTAAGGTTGGGATAACTTCTACCAAGTCATTTTTTGGGTTGGTGTCTTTAACAGTTTATCAATAGAAAAGTTTGCCACTTAAACATAGCTTTTTTGAGCGGTTTTAGGTTCAAACTATTCCAGATAACGAGATCAACACGTATTAATAAAAATTTCGCCAAAACTTTGTGAAATTTGGCGCTTTTTAACATTGGGATAATTTCTACCAAGAGGTCAAGAATCCCACATTACAAACCACATTTCTTACAATAATTAATATATCAAAGCAAGGAAATGATGCTTTATGATGAGTGATTAGTAATAGCGACTAGACGAAACGCGATTTTAAGCGTAGAATCAAGTTCATAAGTTACGACACACATTAAGTAGCGCAAGGATGGCGGTAAGCAATGAACAATCAATACAACACCAATAACCACAATCAAATTGATGAAGACCATGATGTAATGGATGAAGTGGAATTGTCATCTGACGTGATCAAAGTGTCGGCGAAATCGCGCTCTACGGCGGTGGCGGGGGCTATTGCTGGGGTGATCCGTGAACGTCGATACGCCGAAGTACAAGCTATTGGGGCGGGTGCGGTGAACCAAGCCGTTAAGGCCTTGGCGATCGCACGCGGGTATCTGGATCGGGATATGATCGATATTGTGTTCACACCCTATTTCACAGAAGTCAGCATTGATGGTCAAGAGCGCACGGCGGTACGCTTCAAAGTCGAACCGCGTCCGCAAGCCTAAAAGCTCCTCTCGTTTGATAATGCACTCAACAGGCGGTTTACCCGCCTGTTTTGTGTTTTCTCCGTAACCTTAGAAAGGTACCCCACGCATAGAGACGGAGCAGCCCATGCCGCGCAAGCCAGTTCCCTCAGCCCTGTGTGGGTAAGGGCCAAGGTGCGGTTGGACGCAAGAAATTTTTCTGTCCCTACTTGTAGGGTTCAACTCTTTCGCATTTTTATAATCCATATGACCAACTCTTGGATCTATCGCGCTTGCCGATCAACTTCCCCGCGTGTGCTATACTTGCCAACATGAATCCGTCGTAAGCCACAAGTGAGCAAAGTCATGCTGCTGAATAATCGTTATCAACTTCACGACAAGCTTGGTTCAGGGGGAATGGGAGCGGTATTTCGTGCCGTCGATCGCCTAACAGGACAAGCTGTAGCGTTAAAGCGAGTGCGTTTGCTCCAAGATGACGAGGCGAT
The DNA here is from genome assembly GCA_025454525.1 of Anaerolineae bacterium. GTDB lineage: Bacteria > Chloroflexota > Anaerolineae > Aggregatilineales > Phototrophicaceae > JALOOG01. Next base: position 16,908 of record JALOOG010000064.1, read on the forward strand.
CAACGAAGAACTTCTGCTCAATATCTCGCGTGAATTTCGTACCTTAGCCTCGTTACGTCACCCTAATATCATCAGCGTGATCGATTATGGTTTTGACGCGGAACAACAACCTTATTTCACGATGGATCTGTTGCAATCCCCGAAGACACTCACCCAAGCGGCGCATCCCTTGGATCAGGCACGACAGATCGGCCTTTTGGTGGATACCTTATGGGGATTGACCTATGTGCATCGTTGGGGGATCGTGCATCGTGATCTCAAACCGGATAATGTGTTAGTGACCCAAGACGGCCGCGTGAAAGTCTTGGATTTTGGGATCGCGTATGAGCGCGCTCCGCGTCACACCACCCAAATTGAGGCCGGCCTCGCGGGGACGATGGCCTATATGGCCCCAGAGTTGTTGATGGATGAATTGCCGTCGGTCGAGTCCGATCTGTACGCGATCGGCGTGATCGCTTATGAGATCTTCTCTGGACGACACCCCTTCAATCTCAACAATACCGGTTATTTATTGTTTGACATCATGAGCCGCCCACCGGATCTCACCCTCGTACCGGAACAGTTGCGACCTGTGATCGGGCGTTTATTGGCTAAAGAACCGATCGAACGTTATACCAGCGCCGAAGCGGTGATCGAAGCCTTCTGTTTAGCGGTGGATCTGCCGATCCCGTCCGAAAGCTTGGAGATCCGCGAAAGTTTTCTGCGGGCTTCGGCCTTTGTTGGACGCGAACGCGAGTTAAATCAATTGCGCGATGGACTCGAAGCGGCGATCGATGGGCATGGCACGGCTTGGTTGATCGGGGGTGAAAGCGGAGTCGGAAAATCACGTTTATTGACCGAGATTCGCACCCGATCGTTGATCCGCGGCGCATTGGTCTTAAGTGGTCAAGCGGTGGCCGAAGGCGGTTTCCCGTATCAATTGTGGCGTGAACCGATCCGACGCTTAGCGCTTTCGACCCCGCTGAGCGACTTAGAAGCGAGTATTCTTCGGGATATTGTGCCGGATTTAGAAACACTGATCGGACGTGAGATCACGCCTGCACCTCCACTAGAGGCTGAAGCGGCCCGCCAACGCTTGATCTTGACGATCACCGATCTGTTTAAGCGACAAACAGAGCCATTGGTCTTGTTATTAGAGGATCTTCAGTGGTCAAATGAGAGCCTTGAACCCCTCAAACAACTGCTCTTGTTTATCGATCAATTTGCTTGGTTGATCATCGCCACCTACCGAGATGATGAACAACCGGATTTACCCGCACAATTGACCGAAATGCAGCGGATGCGCTTAGGGCGCTTAAGTGATGATGAGATGAGTCAACTTAGCACCGCGATGTTAGGCGACTCCGGCAAACGGAGCGATGTCTTAGAACTCCTCAAACGTGAAACCGAAGGCAACGCACTGTTTATGGTGGAAGTGGTGCGAACCTTGGCCGAAGAAAGTGGTACCTTGGCCGCGATCGGTGAGATCACCTTGCCGGATCATGTGTTCGCGGGCGGGATTCAACAGATCTTACAGCGGCGCTTAGAGCGTGTGCCAGCTTGGGCGCAAGACTTGTTACAGCTGGCCGCGGTGTTCGGACGGCAAGTAGAGTTAAAACTGTTACAAGGCGCGATCACCGATCGATCGATTGCCTGGGAGACGTGGCTCACACTCTGTTTAAATGCCACGATCTTAGAGGTGAGCGAAGGCGAATGGCGCTTTACCCATGAAAAATTGCGCGAGTCGATCCTTAAAAACCTCACCCCTCAAGCGGTGATCACACTCCATACCCAGGCCGCGCAAGCGATCGAACGCTTGTATCGCGATGATCTCACCTATGCAGAGCGCTTAGCCTATCATTGGGGACAAGCCCAAAATGCCTCAAAAGCGCTCCCTTATGCGGTGCAAGCAGCCGAATACCTGATCAACATTAGCGCCAATTATGCTCGCGCTGATGAGTTGCTCAAACGTGCTGAACGCTTGGCTCAACAAGACGGAGAAACCGCACCCCTCTTGCCCAAGTTGTCGCAACTGCTAGGCGATACGTCGGAACGTCTGGGAAATTATCCAGAGGCCCAACGGCGTTATCAGCAAAGCTTGACACTTTCGATCGATCACCCAACCTTGACCGTTCACAATCTAAACGGCTTGAGTCGCGTCGCCTTTATGCAAGGCGATCAGAACACTGCGATCGATTATGCCCAACAGGCCCGCGCTACCGCTCAACAACATGGCGATCAGGTCGGCTTAGCTCGGAGTTTGTCGAGTCTCGGCACGATCGCCCTCAACCAACGGGCGATTAGTGAGGCGCAAGCATATTACGAACAGAGTCTCGCGTTGTATCAGCAGGCCGAATATCAACGCGGGATCGCGGGTAGTTTATACGCGATCGGCATGACCGCCTCTTATCAGGGGGACATGGAGCGCGCCGCTCATTATTACGGGCAAAGCCTCGCCTTGTATCGAGGGAGCGGGGATCGCGAAGGCATTGCGAGTAGTTTATCTGGCTTGGCCGGCACCGCCTATTTCCAAGGCGCGTTAGATGATGCTGAACGTTACTATTTAGAGACCCTGCACACCTTTCGGGAGATCGGCGATCGGGCGCGTGTGGCCGCGATTTTAAGCGAATTAGGCTTTATCGCTGTGCGGCGCGAGTCGGATCAAGCATCGGTCTATTTTCGGGAAAGCGTGCAGATCAGCCGGATGATCGGCAATCGTTCCCAGACAGCCGCTTTGATCGTGGCCACTTGTGGGAGCGTGATCTGGGAAGCGGATGTGTTACAAGAGGCGGTGCGTTACTTTGAAGAAAATCGTGTGGCTGATCAACGCAGCGTTTCGCAAGCATGGACGCTTAGCTATTTGACATTGGCAAAAATCGCCGCTTTCGATTTTGTGGAGGGGCGCAAGTTGATGATCGCCACGTTACATTTAGCGCAAGAAGTCGCATCATTACCCGTACAACTTAGCGCAATCTTAGATGCGGCCCAATTGGCGCTGAATCAAGAACAATGGGAACGGTGTGCCAATTTGATCGGCGTGATTCAAGCGCATCCATCAGAAACGTATGATCTGAAATTTGAGCATGTCACCGCGATCTTACGCGCTCTGAAATGGCAGATGAACATCGATGTCCTTGAACAAGCCTTAGCAGCGGGCAAACAACGTCCGGTCAACGCGGTGATCGCCGAAATCTTAGCGAGTGCGTCCGCTTAAAAACATTGGGATCGCGATCGTCTGGATCGCGATCGCGTTAACGACTGACAAAACGATAACCGACCCCGCGTGAGGTGAGGATGTAATCCGGTTGATCGGGATTCACCTCTAATTTTTGGCGCAGGTAATGGATATATAACTTGAGGCTATCGATCGCATCGCCATATTCTTCGCCCCAAGCTTGCGTCACCAATTCGTTACGAGTGACCACCCGTCCGGCGTTACGTACCAACACCCCTAAGAGGTTAAATTCTTTGGGGGTCAAATGGCGGATCTCATTGCGGACAAACACCTCACGATTGAGGAAATTGATCCGAAACTCACCGTTATCAAACACCAATTCTTCACTGGTATTGGGGCGAGGCGCTCGCCGCAAATGCGCCCGTACCCGTGCGACCAATTCATCATTATCGTAGGGTTTGATGACGTAATCGTCTGCGCCCATTTCTAGACCGCGCACCACGTCTTTTACCTCACCGCGGGCGGTTAAAAAGATGATCGGCACATCCGACATTTCTCGCAATCGTTTACAGACTTCCCACCCGTCCATGTCTGGCATCATGATGTCTAACAGCACCAGATCGGGTTGATGACGATAAGCTTTGCGTAGCCCTTCTTCGGCCCGATACGCCTTGATAACCTCAAATCCCTTACGCTCTAACAACATCCCAATCAATTGGGCGGTGGTTTCTTCATCATCGATGACGAGGACTTTTTCGGACACGTCATTTCCCCTAGGTGTTACAAATCATTAACCTCATACAAACAATGTATCACGATACGATATAGAACGCAAGTAGCAAACCGACGGGCCGCAAAGCTTACATTTGTGCGGTGAATTTGCTGATCCCGTTGATGATCTCATCCATGCCAACCGGTTTGAACAGGTAGACATCCGCCCCGGCATCGATCGCCTGTGACATCTGGTAGCCCGCGGTAACACTGGTCACGATCAAGATCGGGATATTCGGTTTCCGCAAATGTTGTCGAATATGTTGTACCAGATCTAAGCCGCTCATATCGGGTAACAGTAACTCGGTGATCACGGCCGCGGGGATCTCATCGTCGATCACGCTCACCGCTTCGGCAAAGGTCTTGACTTTGAGAGCGCTAAATCCGGCACGTTGTAAGATCCCGCATAATACCGTCGCTACCTCATCATCTTGATCAACCACCAAGATCTGTTGACCGCTGCCGATTTTGGGGATATTAAAGTTGATTGGGTGGGTGGTATCGATGCTATTGATGCTGGACGGCATGACCGCGAATACCACTTGAATCTGAATTTTTCCGATCGTCAGGGTGTCGTTATGGCGTAGGCGATGCTCTTGATCCGCCACTAACAGTCGACCGTTGATATACGTGCCGTTGGAACTATTGAGATCACGCACCATTAAGCGGTTGTTTTTGGGATAGATCACCGCATGACGGCGCGATACGCCTTTTTGCAGGCCGCCAAAAGCTTCAAGGTCAATATCAGGTTGATACTCGGTTTTGGGGTCTTTACGACCGATCACCAATTCACCGCCGATGCGGGATTGGATCACCAAAGGCGTACCGACCACCCGTAGGTCGATCACCCACGGGACGGGTTGATCGGGCCCATATTGATCCCCATACTTTTCGAGAAAGGGTTCAATATCGCTGGGATCGAGTCGATGCGTTCCTGGATCAAAATTATGATTATCTGACATACGCCCTCAGTACCGTAAATACGTGCCTTAAAGATAAGCTTAAGGGAAGTCCGGTGTTTTCTGCATAAAGAAAACACAACAAAGCTTAACAAAGATTCGCTTATCTTTACTCATTGACAATACAACACGCTCACGCGATGGCGGCGACAGCGGTGGCGAACAGAAAAAGAATTTTTTCGGCGACAGCGGCATCGTCAACATTATTGTAAGAATTGCCCTGATGACACCCAAAAACATGGCCGCTCATTGAATCTCCCGCCTCCATAAAATGATCTGAGTCGTGTGAGATTGATGATAGCACAAAAGAGCGAAAAAGTCGTAACATTTGTCTACTTTTTCCCCCTTGTTGTTTGTTCTCATATCAGGAAAGTTTCTGTGAAATGCTTTGAACCGCAGAGGA